>NZ_JBIAXS010000010.1:0-245851 GCF_042896885.1 Streptomyces sp. NPDC001231 | reverse complement strand
AAACGCCCGGTTACATTCCGAACCCGGAAGCTAAGCCTTACAGCGCCGATGGTACTGCAGGGGGGACCCTGTGGGAGAGTAGGACGCCGCCGAACTACCTTTAGAGCTCCGGCTCCTGGGCAAACAGCCCGGGAGCCGGAGCTTTTTTGCGTTGGGGTAAGGTCAGGAGGCATCGTCGGTATCTTTCCCACAGGAGGCCCCCGGGTGGAGGTCCAGGAGACCCGTGTCCAGACGGACCGGGTCCTCACCATCCCGAACATCCTCAGCATGGCGCGGCTCGTCGGCGTACCCCTCTTCCTGTGGCTGATCCTCCGGCCGGAGTTCGGTGGCCCCAAGAGTGATGGCTGGGCACTGCTGGTGCTGGCGTTGAGCGGGGTCAGCGACTACCTCGACGGCAAACTCGCACGACGGTGGAACCAGGTCAGCAGCCTCGGCCGGCTGCTCGACCCCGCCGCCGACCGGCTCTATGTTCTCTCCACCCTCCTCGGTCTCACCTGGCGCGAGATTCTGCCGCTGTGGCTGACCGCTCTTCTCCTGGCACGCGAATTGATGCTCCTGGTGGCCGTGGGTGTCCTCAGGCGACATGGTTACCCGCCGCCGCAGGTGAACTTCCTGGGGAAGGCGGCGACGTTCAACCTGATGTATGCGTTCCCCTTGTTGCTGCTCAGTGACGGCAGCGGATGGATCGCGTCACTCGCGGCCATTTTCGGATGGGCGTTCGCAGGATGGGGTACAACGCTCTATTGGTGGGCAGGAGTCCTCTACGTGGTACAAGTCCGCCGTCTGGTCCGTGCGGACGCCACGGCCGACTGAGTTCCCCTCAACGAGGCAGCCGCGGGGACTCCGATGGCCCGCCTGGGAAAAGTGCGGGACAATCAGGACGGGTGCAGTCGGCTAGATCGTCGTCTCTTGGAGGAGGACGCTTCCGACATGAAGGCCGTCGTGATGGCCGGAGGCGAAGGCACGCGCCTTCGTCCGATGACCTCAAGCATGCCCAAGCCGCTCCTGCCGGTGGCCAACCGGCCGATCATGGAGCATGTGCTGAGGCTGCTCAAAAGGCATGGGCTGAATGAGACCGTCGTCACAGTCCAGTTCCTGGCCTCGTTGGTCAAGAACTACTTTGGTGATGGTGAAGAGCTCGGAATGGAGCTCACCTATGCCAACGAGGAGAAGCCACTCGGAACCGCCGGAAGCGTCAAGAACGCCGAGGAGGCGTTGAAGGACGACGCGTTCCTCGTCATCTCCGGTGATGCCCTGACCGACTTCGACCTCACCCGGCTGATCGAATTCCACAAGGAAAAGGGCGCGATGGTGACCGTGTGTCTCACGCGCGTACCCAATCCGCTGGAATTCGGTATCACCATCGTCGATGAAGAGGGCAAGGTCGAGCGCTTCCTGGAGAAGCCGACCTGGGGCCAGGTCTTCTCCGACACCGTGAACACGGGCATCTACGTGATGGAGCCCGAGGTGTTCAACTACGTCGACCCCGACGTTCCGGTCGACTGGTCCGGCGATGTCTTCCCGCAGCTGATGAAGGAAGGCAAGCCGATTTACGGCTATATCGCCGAGGGCTACTGGGAGGACGTCGGCACCCACGAGAGCTATGTGAAGGCGCAGGCCGACGTCCTGGAGGGCAAGGTCGACGTCGAGATCGACGGCTTCGAGATCTCCCCGGGAGTCTGGGTCGCCGAGGGCGCCGAGGTGCACCCGGACGCCGTGCTGCGTGGGCCGCTCTACATCGGCGACTACGCCAAGGTGGAGGCCGGCGCCGAAATCCGTGAGCACACCGTCGTCGGCTCCAACGTCGTCGTGAAGAGCGGGGCCTTCCTGCACAAGGCCGTCGTGCACGACAACGTGTACATAGGCCAGCACAGCAACCTGCGTGGCTGTGTCGTCGGCAAGAACACCGACATCATGCGCGCGGCGCGGATCGAGGACGGCGCGGTCATCGGTGACGAGTGCCTGATCGGTGAAGAATCGATCGTGCAGGGCAACGTGAGGGTGTACCCGTTCAAGACCATCGAGGCCGGCGCCTTCGTCAACACCTCGGTGATCTGGGAGTCGCGGGGCCAGGCGCACCTCTTCGGGGCCCGCGGAGTGTCCGGGATCCTGAACGTGGAGATCACCCCGGAGCTCGCCGTACGGCTCGCCGGCGCCTATGCGACCACGCTCAAGAAGGGCTCCACGGTCACCACGGCCCGCGACCATTCCCGGGGTGCCCGCGCGCTCAAGCGGGCGGTGATCTCGGCCCTCCAGGCCAGCGCCATCGACGTACGGGACCTGGAGAACGTGCCGCTGCCGGTCGCGCGGCAGCAGACCGCGCGGGGCAGCGCGGGCGGCATCATGATCCGGACCACGCCCGGGGTGCCCGACTCGGTCGACATCATGTTCTTCGACGGACAGGGCGCCGACCTGTCGCAGGGCAGCCAGCGCAAGCTGGACCGGGTCTTCGCGCGCCAGGAGTACCGGCGTGCGTTCCCCGGCGAGATCGGTGACCTGTACTTCCCGTCCAGCGTCTTCGACTCGTACACCGGGTCGCTGCTGCGCAACGTCGACACCACCGGGATCGCCGAGTCGGGGCTCAAGGTCGTCGTGGACGCGTCGAACGGCAGCGCCGGACTCGTGCTGCCCAGCCTGCTCGGCAAGCTCGGGGTGGACTCGCTGACGATCAACCCCGGGCTGAACGAGGCCCGGCCGACAGAGACCGCCGACGTACGGCGCTCGGGTCTGGTGCGGCTCGGCGAGATCGTGGCGTCCTCCGGGGCCGCGTTCGGTGTGCGGTTCGACCCGGTGGGCGAGCGGCTGTCGCTCGTCGACGAGAGGGGCCGCATCATCGAGGACGACCGGGCGCTGCTGGTGATGCTCGACCTCATCGCAGCCGAGCGGCGCAGCGGCAGGGTGGCGCTGCCCGTCACGACCACTCGGATCGCCGAGCAGGTGGCCGCCTACCACGGCACCCAGGTGGAGTGGACGACGACCTCGCCCGACGACCTCACACGGGTCGGCGGCGAGGAGGGGACGATCTTCGGCGGCGACGGCAAGGGCGGGTTCATCGTCCCGGAGTTCAGCAGCGTCTACGACGGCACCGCGGCCTTCGTACGGCTCATCGGGCTGGTCGCGCGCACTCAGCTCACCCTGAGCCAGATCGACGCCCGGATTCCGCGTGCGCACGTCCTCAAGCGCGATCTGGCGACGCCGTGGGCCGTCAAGGGCCTGGTGATGCGCCGGGTCGTCGAGGCGGCCGGTGACCGCTTCGTGGACACTACGGACGGTGTGCGGGTGGTGGAGACCGACGGCCGCTGGGTGATGGTCCTGCCCGACCCTGCCGAAGCGGTCACCCATCTGTGGGCCGAGGGGCCCGACGACGCCTCCGCCCAGACGCTGCTGGACGAGTGGGCGGAGGTCGTGGACAGCGCCGGCCGGTAGAACGCCGACCCGTGGATCAGGGCGCCGGCCGGTAAAACGGACAGCACGCACGCGTGCCGGACAAGTGTCCCCCAAGGGGGCCTGTCCGGCACGCCGGTGGGGCCATTCGGAGGTCACGGCCACGTCGTGCGACGATGTGCGGCATGCCGCAGCAACCCCCCATTCGGAGCAACACCGCGCGGCCCTCCCGACCGGACGCCTCCATGTCGTTGATCACCAACGTCATGGACCACAGCCTCGACGACGGTTACGCCGAGGCCGCCGCTCGGAAGAAGGCCGCGGGCGAGAGCGGCATGCCGAAAACCGTCCGGGCGAAGCTCGGCCTGGCGGGCGGGCTGGTGCTGGCCGGGCTCGTGGTGACCGTGGGAGCGGCACAGGCCCGTGTGGCGGCCCCGGTCGTCGCCAAGGAGCGCCAGGAGCTGATCGACCGCATCGACAAGGAGACCGCGGCGGCCGACAAGCTCGAGGGCACCGTCGACAAGCTGAGGGACGACGTGAACGCGCGGCAGCGCGAGGCGCTGCGGCACACCGGCGGCAACCCGCAGGCCGACCTGGTGAGCATGCTGGCAGGCGCCAGCGAGGTGTACGGCCCCGGTATGAGGCTCGTGGTGGACGACGCCAAGGAGGCCGGCACGAGCGGCGGCGGCAATCCGCGCGGGACGTCGGGTTTCTCCGACACCGGCCGGGTGCGGGACCGGGACATGCAGCGGGTGGTGAACGGGCTGTGGCAGTCGGGTGCCGAAGCCGTCTCCATCAACGGACAGCGGCTGACGGCCCTGTCGGCGATCAGGGCCGCGGGTGACGCGATACTGGTCGACAACAAGCCGCTGGTGCCGCCGTACACGGTGCTCGCCGTGGGGGACGGGAAACGGCTGAGCGCCCGGTTCCAGGACAGCCCCGACGGGCTGTACCTCCAGGCCCTGAAGGACAACTACGGCATCCGGAGCAGCATCTCCGTGGAGAGCGACCTGCGGCTGGCCGCCGCACCGAGTGTGATCGTACGTACAGCACAGCCGAGCACTGAGAAAGGCACATCGTGATCGCCGTACTGGGCCTCGTCGTGGGAGTGGTGGCCGGCCTGTTGGTCCGGCCGGAGGTTCCGGCCGTCGTCGAGCCTTATCTGCCGATCGCCGTCGTCGCGGCGCTGGACGCCGTCTTCGGTGGCCTGCGGGCCATGCTGGACGGCATCTTCGACGACAAGGTCTTCGTCGTGTCGTTCCTGTCCAACGTGGTCGTGGCCGCGCTGATCGTCTTCCTGGGCGACAAGTTGGGCGTGGGCGCCCAGCTGTCCACGGGTGTCGTGGTCGTCCTCGGTATCCGCATCTTCTCCAACGCCGCGGCGATCCGACGGCACGTGTTCCGGGCGTGAGAATCATGAGCCACCAGGACGAACAGCCCGGGAACGGGCAGCAGGACACCCAGCCCGAGCAGCAGCGGCTGCGCCAGGAGTTGCCCGAGGAGGTTCCCGCGCAGGCTGCCGCAGGTGAGGGCCCCGGCGCCGAGGAGAGTTCCGAGCCCGCGCTGACCGGTCGCCAGCGGCTGGCCCAGGGGCTGTGGCCGCCGCGCTTCACACGGGCCCAACTCGTCGTCGCCCTGCTGCTGTTCGGCCTGGGCTTCGGGCTCGCCGTCCAGGTCGCCTCCAACAGCAGCGGAGACAACGCGCTGCGCGGCGCCCGGCAGGAGGATCTCGTCCGCATCCTCGATGAACTGGACGACCGTACTCAGCGTCTTGAAGACGAGAAGCAGGGTCTGGAGAAGCAGCGTCAGGAGCTGGAGAACAGCTCGGACCAGGCCGAGGAGGCCCGCAGGCAGACGGCCGAGAAGGAGAAGCAACTCGGCATCCTCGCGGGCACGGTGGCCGCGCAGGGGCCCGGCATCACGGTGACGATAGAGGACACGAAGGGGACGGTCCGGGCGGACATGCTGCTCGACGCGATACAGGAGCTGCGCGCGGCCGGTGCGGAGGCGATCGAGGTGAACGGTGTACGCGTGGTTGCGAACACTTATCTCACCGACTCCGGCAAGAGCGTGGACGTCGACGGGAACAAGATCAACGCCCCGTATCGTTTCAAGGTCATCGGCAAGCCGCAGGACCTCGAACCGGCGCTCAACATTCCTGGAGGCGTGGTGCAGACCCTGGAGAAGGAGCAGGCCACCGTGACGATCGACCGTTCGGACAAGATCGTCGTGGACGCCTTGCGGGCGGCGAAGAGGCCTGACTACGCTCGGTCGTCCTCGCGGTGAACCGGCGGTGCATGGCGGTCGTCCGGCAGGGGCATGAGGTTGCGGGGGGTCGGCGCATCGATTGGGTGGTGCGTGGTGGAAACTGTCTGGTGGATACGGACGTTGTGAAGATGTCCGGGTCGACCGGTGTATGCAGTCAGGGTTCGTCCTGCCCCACGGGCGGGTCTGTTTCGGTCAAGGGGAATCGCCCGTGAAGTTGTTTGCGAAGTTGTTCGGCAAGAGCGCGCGAGAGGGCGGCCAGAACGCGACGGCCCGTCATCGCGCACAGCCTGACGCCGAGGGTCAGCGTCCGCTGTTCAGGGACCAGGTGGCCGGTCAGGACGCGTCGTCGGTTGACCCTGCCCAGTCGGGCGGCATAGGTTTCGGGCAACCGTCGACCTCAGGTACGGCTGGAGGGTTTGCCGCCGGCCCGTACGCGTCCGATGCCCCCGCGGGGCAGCCGCGGCAGGAGGATCCGTCCATGTCGGCCCTGGTGTGTACGAGGTGCGGTAACCGCAACGCGGAGAACAGCCGCTTCTGCTCCAACTGCGGTGCGCCGCTGCGGCCCGGTGCGACGCCGGAGCGCTCGTCGGAGACGACCTCGACGATCTCGATCTCCGGCCTCGAGGCCTACGACGCCGAGGCCACCGGCCAGACGCCGATGCTCTCACCGGAGGCACAGGCGGCTGTCGACGCGCTGCCGCTGGGCTCGGCCCTGCTGGTGGTGCGCCGCGGCCCGAACTCCGGCAGTCGCTTCCTCCTGGACGGCGAGCTGACCACGGCAGGGCGTCATCCGCAGAGCGACATCTTCCTGGACGACGTGACGGTCTCGCGTCGCCATGTGGAGTTCCGCCGCAGCCCGGACGGCTCGTTCACGGTGGCCGACGTCGGCAGTCTGAACGGCACGTACGTCAACCGGGAGCCGATCGACCAGGTCGCGCTGTCCAACGGTGACGAGGTGCAGATCGGCAAGTACCGGCTGGTCTTCTACTCGAGCCGGCAGGGCGTCTGACCTGTCAGGGAAGGTCCATGCGTCAATCACCGAGCGGCGGTGCCGGGCACGGCGCCGCCGCCACGGACAGTGGGCTGAAGAGCATCGGCACGGTGCTGAACGTGCTGCGCGACGAGTTCCCCGAGGTCACCGTCTCCAAGATCCGTTTCCTGGAGTCGGAGGGGCTCGTCGAGCCGCGGCGCACCCCCTCGGGGTACCGCAAGTTCAGCACCGACGACGTCGAGCGGCTGGCCCTGGTCCTGCGGATGCAGCGGGACCACTACCTGCCGTTGAAGGTGATCCGCGAGTATCTGGACGCGATGGAGCGCGGCGAGGCGGTCCACCTGCCGGCGGTCGGCCGGCAGCGTGACGGCGCTGCCGTGCCGGCGCCGGCCGAGGCGCCCACGGGGGCCCGGATCGGGCGCACCGAGCTGCTCGCCGCCGCCGGCATCGAGGAGGGGGAGCTGCGGGAGTGGGAGTCGTACGGGCTGCTCACTCCGTTGGCGGACGGGGCCTACGGCGCCGAGGCGGTGACCGTGGCCTCGCTCGTCTCCGAGCTGGGGCGTTTCGGGATCGAGCCCCGGCACCTGCGGGTGATGAAGGCGGCCGCCGACCGGGAGGCCGGGCTCGTCGACCAGGTGGTGGCCCCGCTCAAGCGGCACCGCAACCCGCAGACCAGGGCACATGCGGAGGCGCGCGCCAAGGAGCTCGCGGAGCTCACGGTGCGGCTGCACACGGTGCTGGTCCAGGCCGCGCTGGGGGTGCGGCTGCCGTGAGCCGGGCCGGGGAGGCGGCTGGATCCTCCTCCCATGACCGGCCCGACTACCCAAACGGTCGGGGCACCGCCTAGGGTTGCTGTGTGAACGAGCTCGATGTCGTAGGTGTCCGGGTCGAGATGCCCTCCAACCAGCCGATCGTGCTCCTGCGTGAAGTGGGAGGCGACCGTTACCTCCCCATCTGGATCGGGCCAGGGGAGGCGACGGCGATCGCCTTCGCCCAACAGGGCATGGCCCCTGCGCGACCGCTGACCCACGACCTGTTCAAGGACGTGCTGGAAGCGGTCGGCCAGGAACTCACGGAAGTGCGCATCACGGACCTGCGTGAAGGCGTCTTCTACGCCGAGCTGGTGTTCGCCAGCGGTGTCGAGGTGAGCGCTCGGCCGTCCGACGCCATAGCGCTGGCCCTGCGTACCGGGACGCCGATCTTCGGCAGCGACACGGTGCTCGACGACGCGGGCATCGCGATCCCGGACGAGCAGGAGGACGAGGTGGAGAAGTTCCGCGAGTTCCTCGATCAGATCTCGCCGGAGGACTTCGGCACCAGCAGCCAGTGAAGCGCCCGCAGGAGCCACGGGAGACCGTCCCGCGGCCTCCCTCCGAGGCATTCGGATAGCCTTTCCCGGCGATGGGGTACGCGAAACCACTCTTAGGGTGATTATCACTCGGCGTGCCGAGTGTGGCGATCGTTGACGCACCCCTGGTGACTGCCTACCGTCGAGGAGGCAGGTCAAGGACGGAGGTCGGCGTGAGAAGCAGCGGCGACGGTACGGCTGGGGGTGCCCCCGGACGCAATGCCGGGGGAAGCGGTCCGTACCCTCCCCCGAGCTCTCGGCTCCGACCGAGTGGGGGGTATCCCCCTACCGGGGGCGTGGCCGGTCGTGCTCCGCAGCGACCGACGGCGGTGCCGAGCAGCGGAGGGGCGGCGGCCATGGCGACCGAGCAGATCGGCTACCGCGGTCCGACGGCCTGCGCGGCCGCCGGCATCACCTACCGGCAACTGGACTACTGGGCGCGCACCGGGCTGGTCGAGCCGAGCGTGCGTCCCGCCCACGGGTCCGGCACACAGCGCCTCTACAGCTTCCGGGACGTCGTCGTCCTGAAGATCGTCAAGAGGTTCCTCGACACCGGCGTGTCGCTGCAGAACATCCGTAGCGCCGTCCAGCACCTGCGCGAGTGCGGTCTGCGTGACCTGGAGCGGATGACGCTGATGAGCGACGGTGCCACGGTGTACGAGTGCACGTCGCCCGACGAGGTGCACGCCCTGCTCCAGGGGGGCCAGGGAATCTTCGGCATCGCCGTCGGCGTGGTGTGGCGCGATGTGGAGAGCGCGCTGTCGCAGCTGCACGGTGAGCGCATCGACACCGGGGAGACGCTCGTGGGGCACAACCCGGGCGACGAGCTCGCCCGGCGGCGCAACCGGGCCGTCTGAGCGGCCCCTCGGCCGGCTCCGGTCGTTTCGACCACTGACCTGGCCCCAAAGCTGCAGATCGGCCCGAGCGGCCCGCTCGGACCCCGGACCGGCTTTCGAGAGCCCGTACGGGTGCCGCCGGAACCGGGGCGTTGTCAGTGGCGTGGTGCAGCATCGTAGATGTGAGAACCGCACCCACGATCCTCCATCTCGACATGGATGCCTTCTTCGCCTCCGCGGAGCAGGCGTCCAAGCCGAGCCTGCGCGGGAAGGCCGTGGTCGTGGGCGGACTGGGACCGCGCGGCGTGGTGGCCACGGCGTCGTACGAGGCGCGCGTCTTCGGCGTCCACTCCGCGATGCCGATGGCCCAGGCGCGGCGGCTGGCGCCGAACGCCGCGTACCTCGTGCCGCGCTTCGCCTTCTACCGCTCCATCAGCGAGCGGGTGATGGGCCTGCTGCGGGTGCTGTCGCCCCTGGTGGAGCCGCTGAGCCTGGACGAGGCGTTCGTGGACCTGGAGGCCGGGGGAGCCGCCTGGGACGCGGAATCAGCCCGGCTGGCGGGGACGAGGCTGCGTGCCGACATCCGGGCCGTCACGGGGCTCACGGGGTCCGTGGGTCTGGCCGCCTCCAAGATGCTCGCCAAGATCGGCTCCGAGCAGGCCAAGCCCGACGGGCTGGTGCTCATCGAGCCCGGCACCGAGCGGGCCCTGCTCGGTCCGCTGTCCGTGCGGACCCTGCCGGGCGTGGGCCCGGCCACGGGCGACCACCTGCGGCGGGCCGGGATCCACACCGTCGAGGAGATCGCCGAGGCCGGCGAGGACGAGCTCGTACGGCTGCTCGGCAAAGCGCACGGGCACGCGCTGTACGCGATGGCGCTGGCGCAGGACGAGCGTCCCGTCGTCGCCGAGCGCGAGACGAAGTCGGTGTCCGTCGAGGACACCTACGACGTGGACATCCACGACCGCGTCCGGGTGGCCCTGGAGGTGCAGCGGCTCGCCGACCGGTGCGTGGGGCGGCTGCGCGGGGCCGGTCTGTCCGGGCGCACCATCGTGCTGAAGGTGCGCCGCTACGACTTCTCCACCCTGACCCGCTCCGAGACCCTGCGCGGGCCCACCGACGACCCCGCGGTGATACGGGAGGCGGCCGCCCGGCTGCTGGACTCCGTGGACACCACCGGCGGCGTACGGCTGCTCGGCGTGGGTGTGTCCGGGCTCGCCGACTACACCCAGGAGGACCTGTTCGCGCAGGCCGCGGGCGCGCAGGCGGAGGGTACGGCCGAGGAGCGGCCGGAGGAACCCGCCGAGCGGCAGCCGGCACCCACCGAGCGGCGGTGGCCGGCGGGCCACGACGTACGGCACGCCGAGTACGGCCACGGATGGGTACAGGGCAGCGGCCTCGGCCGCGTCACCGTGCGCTTCGAGACCCCCGACTCCGCGCCGGGCCGGGTACGCACCTTCCTCATGGACGACCCGGACCTGGAACCGGCCGAGCCCCTCCCTCTGGTTCCTCCGGTCCCGCCGGTTCCTCCGGCTCAGCTCTCGTCCGGACCCGAGCCGGAGCCCGCCAGCTTGCCGAAGTGGTGGTCCGGGACGGTCGGTGGAGGGGCCACGTCGAGGCCGTAGTGGTGGTAGAGCTGCAGTTCCTGCTCGGGGGACAGATGGCGGCCCACGCCGAAGTCGGGAGCCTCCTTGATCAGTGCGCGGTCGAACGGGACGCGCAGGGCGCCCTCGACCAGTTCGCTGGGCTCCAGGGGGACGAAGGCGTCCCGGGAGAACAAGCCGGTGCGTATGGCCGCCCACTCCGGCACACCGGTCGCGTCGTCGAGGTAGACCTCGTCCACCGTGCCGATCTTGTGGCCGCTGCGGTCGAACGCCTTGCGGCCGATCAGGTTGCGCGGATCGATCTCCGTCTGCACTGTCCCTCCATGTGGTCGCAACTCATTCGTAAGCACTACAAAAGAGCACATTCAGCGGGGCGGCCACTCGAAGACCCGTGCGGCTGCCCCGCTGGTACGCTGGCAACGGCTGCTGACCCCGTGCGGGAGAGCCCTCCGGTACCACCGGGGGCGCCGAAGGAGCAAATCCTCCCCGGAATCTCTCAGGCCCACGTACCGCACGGACGAGGTCACTCTGGAAAGCAGAGCGGGTGTCGACGGCTTCCGCTCTCACCGACGGTGAAAACCGGGAGCCCTCAGGTGGCCCGGTGAAGCTCTCAGGTTGAGATGACAGAGGGGGAGGCCGTCGGGGCACCCGTGCCGTGGTGTCCCTCGAAGGTCGTGTCAGACCAGGAGGCCTCCGCAATGACCGCCCAGCGCATTCCGCTCTCCGAGCTCGAACAGGGCATCCCCTTCGAACAGCGCCACATCGGGCCCGACCAGGAGGCGCGGGCCAAGATGCTCGCGCAGGTCGGCTACGGCTCGCTCGACGAGCTCACCGCCGCCGCGGTGCCCGATGTGATCAAGAACGCCGACGCGCTCGACCTGCCCGGCGCCCGGACCGAGGCCGAGGTGCTGGCCGAGCTGCGCTCCCTCGCCGACCGCAACCAGGTCCTCGGCTCGATGATCGGACTCGGCTACTACGGGACCTTCACCCCTCCGGTCATCCTGCGCAACGTCATGGAGAACCCGGCCTGGTACACCGCCTACACCCCCTACCAGCCGGAGATCTCCCAGGGCCGCCTCGAGGCGCTGCTGAACTTCCAGACCGTGGTCGCCGACCTGACCGGCCTGCCGACCTCCGGCGCGTCGCTGCTCGACGAGGGCACCGCAGCCGCCGAGGCCATGGCGCTGTCCCGGCGCATGGGCAAGAACAAGAAGGGCCTGTTCCTGGTCGACGCGGATGCGCTGCCGCAGACCATCGCCGTCATCGAGACCCGCGCCGAGCCGACCGGCGTCGAGGTCGTCGTCGCCGACCTCGGCGCGGGCATCCCCGCCGAGATCGCCGAGCGCGAGATCAACGGCGTGCTGCTGCAGTACCCGGGCGCCTCCGGCGCGGTGCGCGACCTGAAGCCCGTCATCGACCAGGCGCACGAGCTGGGTGCCCTGGTCACCGTCGCCGCCGACCTGCTCGCGCTCACCCTGCTGAAGTCGCCCGGCGAGCTGGGCGCGGACATCGCCGTCGGCACCACCCAGCGCTTCGGCGTGCCGATGGGCTTCGGCGGCCCGCACGCCGGCTACATGGCGGTGCACGAGAAGTTCGCGCGCAGCCTGCCCGGCCGCCTGGTCGGCGTCTCCGTCGACGCCGACGGCAACAAGGCCTACCGCCTCGCCCTGCAGACCCGTGAGCAGCACATCCGCCGCGAGAAGGCCACCAGCAACATCTGCACCGCCCAGGTGCTGCTCGCCGTCATGGCCGGCATGTACGCGGTCTACCACGGCCCCGAGGGCCTGCGGGACATCGCGCTGCGCACCCACCGCTACGCCACCGTCCTCGCCGAGGGCCTCGAGGCCGGCGGCTTCGAGGTCGTGCACGGCGCGTACTTCGACACGCTGACCGTCAAGGCGGAGGGGCGTGCCGCCGAGGTCGTCGCCGCGGCCCGCGAGGGCGGCGTGAACCTGCGCCTGGTCGACGCCGACCACGTCTCGGTCGCCTGCGACGAGACCACCACCCGGGACCGGCTGCGCGCCGTGTGGGCCGCTTTCGGCGTCGGGGGCGACATCGAGGCGCTGGACGCGGCCGCCGAGGACGCGCTGCCCGAGGCGCTGCTGCGCGACGACGTCTACCTCACCCACCCCGTCTTCCACCAGTACCGGTCCGAGACCGCGATGCTGCGCTACCTGCGCCGGCTGTCCGACCGCGACTACGCGCTCGACCGCGGCATGATCCCGCTGGGCTCGTGCACCATGAAGCTCAACGCGACGACCGAGATGGAGCCGGTCACCTGGCCGGAGTTCGGGCAGCTGCACCCCTTCGTGCCCGCCGAGCAGGCGCAGGGCTACCTCACCCTCATCCGGGAGTTGGAGGGACGTCTCGCCGAGGTCACCGGCTACGACAAGGTCTCCCTTCAGCCGAACGCCGGTTCCCAGGGCGAGCTGGCCGGTCTGCTCGCCGTGCGCGGCTACCACCGTGCCAACGGCGACGAGCAGCGCACCATCTGCCTCATCCCGTCCTCCGCGCACGGCACCAACGCGGCCAGCGCCGTGATGGCCGGCATGAAGGTCGTCGTCGTCAAGACCGCCGAGGACGGCGAGATCGACGTCGAGGACCTGCGGGCGAAGATCGAGCAGTACCGCGAGCAGCTGGCCGTGCTGATGATCACCTACCCGTCCACGCACGGCGTGTTCGAGGAGCACGTCGCCGACATCTGCGCGCAGGTCCACGAGGCCGGCGGCCAGGTGTACGTCGACGGCGCCAACCTCAACGCCCTGGTGGGCCTCGCCAAGCCGGGTCACTTCGGCGGCGACGTCTCCCACCTGAACCTGCACAAGACGTTCTGCATCCCGCACGGCGGCGGCGGTCCCGGCGTCGGCCCGGTCGGTGTGCGCGCCCACCTGGCGCCGTACCTGCCCAACCACCCGCTCCAGCCCGACGCCGGTCCGGAGACCGGAGTCGGCCCGATCTCGGCCGCGCCGTGGGGTTCGGCCGGCATCCTGCCGATCTCCTGGGCCTACGTCCGCCTGATGGGCGGCGAGGGCCTCAAGCGGGCCACGCAGGTCGCCGTGCTCAGCGCCAACTACGTCGCCAAGCGCCTCGAGCCGCACTACCCGGTGCTCTACACCGGTCCCGGCGGCCTGGTCGCCCACGAGTGCATCATCGACCTGCGCCCGCTGACCAAGGCGACCGGGGTGACCGTGGACGACGTGGCCAAGCGGCTGATCGACTACGGCTTCCACGCGCCGACGATGTCGTTCCCGGTGGCCGGCACGCTGATGATCGAGCCGACCGAGTCCGAGGACCTGGCCGAGTTGGACCGGTTCTGCGATGCGATGATCGCGATCCGCGCCGAGATCGAGAAGGTCGGTTCCGGCCAGTGGCCCGCGGAGGACAACCCGCTGCACGGCGCCCCGCACACCGCCGCCGCGCTCGGCGGGGAGTGGCAGCACGGCTACACCCGTGAGGAGGCCGTCTTCCCGGCCGGGGTCTCGGTGGCCGACAAGTACTGGCCGCCGGTGCGCCGCATCGACCAGGCCTTCGGCGACCGCAACCTCGTCTGCTCCTGCCCGCCGCTGGACGCGTACGAGGACTGATCGAGCGGCTCACGGGCTCCCGTCCGGCCCGGGAGGGAGCCCAGGGGTCTTTCGTTCGGATCATGCCCGGCTGATCCGAACGAAGGACCCCAGCCGTGTCACACGGTGGCCAGGGAGACCTCGGTCGACTTGATCAGGGCGGTGACGCGTGTGCCCGCGGCCAGGCCGAGTTCGGTGGCGGCGTCCCTGGTGATCGCGGCAGTCAGCTCGCCGCCTTCCACCTCGACCCGGACGGACGCCATGGCCGCGCCGAGGGCGATCCCGGTGACGGTGCCCGGCAGCCGGTTGCGGATGGACAGGCCCTCGACCGGCCCGGTGGCCAGGGACACCTCCGTCGACTTCACCAGGGCGCGCACGGCGGTGCCCTCGGTCAGGCGCAGGTCCTCGACGGCGTCCCTGGTGATCGCGGACGTGAGCTGTCCGCCTCCGTCCAGTCGCACGTGAACGAGGGCCATCGCCTCGCCGGCGGTGACGGTGGTGACCGTGCCGGGCAACTGGTTGCGCATGCTCAGGCTCACGGGCGTGCCTCGCGGTGGGTGGGGGACGTGGTGATCACCCACCGTAGGGCGGCCGGTGCCTCAGGCCGGGTAGGCGTGGGTCTGCGTCGCCTTGACGGTCGCCCAGACCGCCGCGCCCGGGTGCAGGTCCAGCTCGGCGGCGGCGACCGTGGTCAGGTCAGCGGTGAGGGCGAGTTCGCCGGCCAGGTCGGCGCGGATCTGGTCGCCGTGGGTCTCCAGGCCGGCGACCTCGCAGCGCCACAGGTTGCGCGCGCTCGAGCCCGAGGGGCGGTCCCGGTGGAGAGTGACCGCACTCGGCGGGAAGGCCACGAAGACCGCTCCCGTCAGGTCCTCGGTGGTGGTGATGTCGGGACCGGTTGCGAGGCGGACGGTGTGGCCCTCGGCCTGCCCGTGGTAGAGGTTCAGGCCCACGAGCTGTGCGACGTAGTCGGTGCGCGGACGGCGGGCGATCTCCGACGGGGTGCCCTCCTGGACGACACGGCCGTGCTCGACGACGACGAGCCGGTCGGCCAGCACCATCGCGTCCAGCGGGTCATGGGTGACCAGGACGGCGACGGCCTCGAACTCGGCGAGGTGCCGGCGCAGCTGGGCGCGGACCTCCAGCCGGGTGCGGGCGTCGAGCGCGGCGAGCGGTTCGTCGAGCAGCAGCAGCCGGGGCCCGGTGGCCAGGGCGCGGGCCAGGGCCACGCGCTGCGCCTGGCCGCCGGAGAGACGGCGGGGCTTGGCACCGGTGTGGTCGGCCAGCCCCATCCGGTCCAGCCACCGCGTGGCCTGCGCGCGGGCCTCGGCCTTCGACGCGCCCCGGCAGCGCGGCCCGAACGCCACGTTGTCCAGGGCCGACAGGTGCGGGAACAGCAGGTAGTCCTGGAAGACCACGCCGACCGGGCGTGCCTCGGGCGGTGTGCGGTCCAGCGCGGTGCCGTCCAGGCGCAGATGGCCGCCGGTGAGCGGGACCAGGCCCGCCAGCGCGCGCAGAGCCGTCGTCTTCCCGGCGCCGTTCGGGCCGAGCAGCGCCACCACGTCGCCGGGGGCGGCGGTGAGGGGGACGTCGAGGCGGAAGCCGCCGCGGTCGACGACGAGACGGGCGTCCAGGCCCTCCCCGGGCGCGCCCGCGGCACGTACGTCGGCGGTGGTCCGTTCGATGTCGGTCATGTGATGAACGTCCTGGATACGGGGCGGGTCGGGATCGGCGGTGGATTGATCAGGAGGCCGTCATCCAACGGTCCCGCAGACCCGCCAGTACGGCGATCGACACCGCGAGCAGCACCAGGCTCAGGGCGATCGCCGCAGCCGGGTCGTTCTGCAGGGCCAGGTAGACGGCCAGCGGCATGGTCTGCGTACGGCCGGGGAAGTTGCCGGCGAAGGTGATCGTCGCGCCGAACTCGCCGAGTGCCCGCGCCCAGGCGAGCACGGCGCCCGCGGCGATGCCCGGCGCGATCAGCGGCAGGGTGACCCGGCGGAACGCGGTGAAGCGGGAGGCGCCCAGCGTGGTGGCCGCCTCCTCGTAGCGCGGATCGGCGGCCCGCAGCGTGCCCTCGACGCTGATCACGAGGAACGGCATGGCCACGAACGCCTCCGCGACCACCACCCCGGCCGTGGTGAAGGGCAGCGTGATTCCGAACCAGGAGTCCAGCCACTGCCCGACGACACCATTGCGCCCCAGGGCCAGCAGCAGGGCCACACCGCCCACGACCGGGGGCAGCACGAGCGGCAGCGTGACCAGCGCCCGGACGAATCCGCGTCCGGGGAAGTCCGTACGGGCCAGCAGCCAGGCCAGCGGGACGCCGAGCACCAGGCTCACCGCGGTGGCGGCGGTCGCGCTGACCAGGGACAACTGGAGTGCCTGCCACACCTCGGCGCTGGTCAGCTGGTCCGGCAGGCTGCGCCAGGGGGCCCGGATCAGCAGGGCGATCAGCGGCAGCAGCAGGAAGGCCAGTCCGACCAGGGCGGGGACCAGCAGGGGCAGCGGCGCCCCGCCGAGCGCGCGGCCGCGCCGCGACCCGTTCCTCCGGGTCACGGCGCGGGCCTCGTCGATCTCGGTCACGGCTTCAGGAACCCGGCCCCGGTCAGGACGTTCTGGCCCTCGGCCGACGTCACCAGCTCGACGAACGCCTTGGCCGCAGTGGCGTTGGGCGCGTTCTTGAGCAGGGTGATCGGGTAGTCGTTGACGGCCTCGGCCGACTCGGGGAACTCCACGCCCTGGACCCTGCCGGCGGCGGCCTGCACGTCGGTCTTGTAGACGAGGGCCGCGTCGGCCTCCTTCAGCTCGACCTTGGTCAGGGCGCTCTTGACGTCCTGCTCGTAGGAGACCGGGGTCAGCTTGAGCCGGCTCGCGTCCAGCACCTTCTGGGCGGCGGCGCCGCAGGGCACGGTCTTGTCGCACAGGACGACCTTCAGGCCGGACCTGGTGAGGTCCTTCAGCGAGGAGATCTTGTCCGGGTTGCCCGGCGCGGTCGCGATCTCGAGCTGGTTGCGGACGAAGGTGACCGGGGTGCCGGCCGCGTCCTTCTTGTCGGTCACGATCGCCATGGTCTTGGTGCTGGCGGCGGCGAACACGTCGGCGGGGGCACCGGAGGTGATGCTCGCGGCGAGGCTGTCGCTGCCGCCGAAGTTGAAGGTGACCTTGGTGCCCGGGTGCTGCTGCTCGAACTGCTTGCCGAGCGTGGTGAAGCTCTCCTTCAGCGAGGCGGCGGCGAAGACGGTCACGGTGCCGGACAGCTTCGGCGCGGCGGACGCCGACGTGCCGGACCCGGCCGAGGACGAATCGTCGGAGGACGAGGAGGAGCAGGCGCTGAGAGCCAGCAACGCCGCGGCCCCCGCAACTCCCGACTTCAGCATCCTGGTCCGTCGCGTAGAACGGGTCATCACGGTTCTACTCCTCTGGCTCTGCACGGAAGAAGCTGTCGCGCCCTGCCACGACCGCTCATCTGGTCGTGTCGCGATCATACTGGCGCAATTGCCAGGTGTAAGGGCTCTGTTGCATTGCATGAGCTGGCGATGCGCGACGCACGGCTTGCATGTGCGTTTGTCCGGGGCGGTCGTTCGGGTACGGACACTCAGGAGGTGGTGCCCGTGACGCTCGCGGAGCTCGCCCTGACCGGCGACCTCGCCCGCCCGTCCCGGCTGACCGTGCGGGATCTGCTCGGGTGGCCGCAGCACGGGGTGGGAGTCGCCTTCGACTGCGCCACCAGCGGAGTGCAGCACCACCGGTTCACCGGACCGCGCCTGTACGACGTGCTGTCCGCGGCGGGGCCCGGTTTCGACCCGGCCCGGCGCAAGGACCGGCTGCGCTTCCTGATCGCGGTCACGGCCGCCGACGGGCATCACGCGCTGCTGTCGTGGGCCGAGATCGATCCCGACTTCGCCGACGCTCCGGTCCTGCTCGCGGTGACCATCGACGGCACCCGGCTCGACGGCGCCGGCCCCCAGCTGGTCCTGCCGCAGGACCGCTGCGGCGCGCGGTACGTCAGCGGTGTCCGGGCGATACGGGTGGACGGCGGCTATCGCGCGCGTGCCCGGGTGTGAGTGCTTTCGGCTACGTGCGGTCGATGTGCACGTTCGTCGACTTCACGCGGGCGGTGGCCTCCATGCCGACCTCCAGGCCCAGTTCCTCCACGGCCTCCCGGGTCAGCAGGGAGACCAGGCGGTGCGGTCCGGCCTGGATCTCGACCTGGGCGGCGACGTCGCCGAGTTTGATGGCGGTCACGATGCCGGCGAAGGCGTTGCGGGCCGACGTGTACGAGGGGCCCTCCTCGCCGCCGGACCGGGCCAGCTCGACCGAGAACGCGGCGAGGTCCCGGCCGTCGATGAGCCGGCGTCCGCTGTCGTCGCGGTGGGTGGCCATCCGGCCCGCGTCCGCCCAGCGGCGCGCGGTGTCCGGGCTGACGCCGAGCAGCCGGGCTGCCTGCCCGATCGTGTAGGACTGCATGCCGGTCACGATAGGGCCGCGGGCGGCGTGGGGCCGACCTGGGGGTGGCCCGTTCGCGGGCGCGGTCAGCCGGTGTGCACCCGTGGCCGCTTGGCGCGGTCCGGCTCCGCCTCGCGCAGCACCTCGCGGGTGACCGGCGCGACCTCACCCTGGCCGAAGAGGAAGAAGCGCAGGAAGTTGGCGAACGGGTTGCCCTCGGTCCACTCGAAGTAGATGTGCGGGGTGCGGCCGGTCATCTCCCGGACGTGGAGGAGGAGTGCGGCCAGGGCGTTCGGGACGGCCGCGGACTCCAGGGCCAGCACGCGGTAGCGGTCGTGCCTGACCTCGCCGTGCACGGTCAGGCCGGCCTCGAACTCCGAGGGGTCGGTGACCGTCACCTCGACGAAGACGAAGTCCTCCGTGAGCGGGATGTCGCTGTCGCTGCGGATCTGCTCGATCTTGTCGCGGTAATCGGACTTGTCCCGCCGTTCGGGCTCCTTGGCGATGAACCGGATCTTGCGGCTGGCGATGTCTCTGACGAACCGTTCCGCCATGCCGTCCAGCGTCACGCTCGTCACCCGCAGCTCGAAGGAACGGGCGAGCCGCGACAGCAGCGAGACCAGGATGATCCCGGCGATGAAGCAGGCGCCGATCTTCACACCGTCGGGGCGCTCGATGACGTTGACGACGGTCGTGTAGAGGAACACGGCCGAGATGACCCCGAACGCGATGGTCCATTTGCGCTGGCCGGCCCTGCGGGCGGCGATGGTCACGGCGATCGCCGCGGAGCTGATCAGCACGAGCACGCCCGTGGCGTACGCGCCGCCCTGCTTGTCGACGTTGGCGTCGAAGATCCAGGTGACCAGGAAGCCGATCAGGGTGAAGACGATGACCATCGGGCGGACCGCCCGCGCCCAGTGCGGGGCCATTCCGTAGCGGGGCAGGTACCGCGGCATCAGGTTGAGCAGCCCGGCCATCGCGGAGGCGCCCGCGAACCACAGGATCAGGATGGTCGAGACGTCGTAGACCGTGCCGAAGGTGTTGCCGAGGTACTCGTGCGCCAGATAGGCCAGGGCACGGCCGTTGGCCTGGCCGCCGGCCTTGAACTCCGGCGCCGGGATCAGCAGCGTGGTGATGAAGCTGGTGGCGATCAGGAAGCAGCTCATGATCAGCGCGGCCGTGGTGAGCAGCTTCCTGGTGTCCCGGATCCGGCCGGTGGGCCGCTCCTCGGTGTCGTCCGGGTTGCCCCGCACGTGCGGCATGACGGCGACGCCGGTCTCGAAGCCGGACAGGCCGAGCGCCAGCTTGGGGAAGACGAGCAGGGCCACGCCGACCATGAGGAAGACGTTGCCGTGCTGGGCGGTCAGCGCGCTGGTCCAGTCGCTGACCACATGACCGGCGGTCAGGACGTGCCACAGACCGACGACCACCACGACGGCGTTCAGCGCGAGATAGACCCCGACCAGGGCGAAGGCGACGCCGATCGCCTCCACGAAGCCCTTGAGGAAGACCGCGCCGAGCAGCGCGATGAGCAGGAGCGTGATCAGTATCTGGTGGCTGTGCAGCGCGGCCGTCAGATGCGGGTTCTCCACCAGGTGGGTCGAGGCGTCCGCGGCCGAGAGCGTCATGGTGATCAGGAAGTCGGTGGCGGCGAAGCCGAGCAGGGTCAGCACGAACAGCTTGCCCTGCCAGAACGACAGCAGCCGCTCCAGCATCGCGATCGAGCCCGCGCCGTGCGGGCTCTCCGCCGCCACCCTGCGGTACACCGGCAGGGCACCCGCGAGGGTGACGAGGACCAGCACGAGGGTGGCGATCGGCGACAGCAGCCCGGCCGCCAGCGCCGCGATACCCGGCTGGTACCCGAGCGTCGAGAAGTAGTCCACGCCGGTCAGGCACATCACCCTCCACCACCGCTGTCCCTTGTGCGGGGGCTCCGGCAGGGCGTGCGGGGCCTGCTGAATGCCCTTGCCCATGTCGGACAGGCCCTCCAGCATCCAGGCGCGCAGACGACTGGGAGGGTGCTCGGTGGTCGCCATGCCCCTGCTCCTGAGGTGTGGCTCGCGTGCGGACCGGGCCGTCACGGACCGGCCATCATGCGGACGGGTCACCAGCGTATGCGGAGAGTAACGCAGGGGCTCACGAGTACCCGAGTGAGCAGACGTCAATCTTCTGGCAAAAGCGGCTGTGACGACCCAGGCGTCACTTCATGACCAGCGGACACGCAGCTGTCACCGCGCCTTCGGCCGTCCGGGGGAGACACAATGGCGGGGCCCGGGCGGACACCCGGCGTCATGACTCCAGTCCCGAGACACGGAACACCGCCAGTGCGGTCTCCCGGTCCACCTGCTCGGAGATGTCGCGCAGCTCGTCCGTCCCGCACTGGAGCCTGCCCGCCGCCACACAGTGCCGGGCGTCCTCGTCGAGGCGGTACCAGACGTCGGGATGGTCCACCAGGACCTCGGGATCCAGCTCCACCCGCCCGCCGAGGGAGTCCAGCAGCACCAGCCGCCGGCAGACGCCGTCGACCGCGCGCACCGACACCAGCAGATCGGTACGGACCAGGCGGCTGCGCAGCAGCGACCGAGAAGCGATCCAGCCCCGACCGGCGTGGACGCGGGGCGGGCACAGCACCACGAAGAGCAGAACCGCGAGCGTGAACCAGAGCACCCCGCGCCACCAGGTGAGGCTGCCGGTGCCCCAGTCGATCAGGAGCAGCAGGGCGAGCAGCGCCACGGAGCAGCCGACCGAGGTGCGCAGCTCCCGCGCCCACGGATGGGTGCGGGCCTCGCGGCCGGGTTCCCGCGGCACCGGATCGGTGCCGGCTCGCTCGTCGTCGCGGTGTCCCATGTGCTCGACGTTAGAGCCCCCCGAGGCCTTCGGCACCTGCCCTTGACACGCCCCTGACGCGCCCGGGCCGGTTCTTGATGCCACTCCGCCGACGCGACCGGGTGGCGCGTCGTCAGGGGTCCGTCAAGGGTGGGTGTGCCGCCGTATGAGAGCCGTCAACGGTGGTCGGAATCGGGCAGAGGAGGTCGTTTCCTCGAATCGTCGATGTCCGTTCGCCTCTCATTCCAGGAGTTCGCGATGGCCGATGTGGCCTTCGTCGTCATCACGCTCGCGGTGTTCGCGCTCGTGGCCCTCGCCGTCAAGGGGGTGACGAAGCTGTGACCGCCGAGAACGTCGTCGGCCTGGTCGTGGCCGTCGCCCTGCTGGGCTATCTCGTCCTCGCCCTGATCTTCCCGGAGAGGTTCTGAGTAGCGTCATGAGTCCCGTACTCGCCGGAGTCCTCCAGCTGCTCGCTCTCATGGCCGCACTGGCGCTCGCCCACGCTCCGCTCGGCACCTACATGGCCGGTGTCTACCGCGCGCAGCGCCACTTGCGGGTCGAGAGATGGATCTACCGGGCCGTCGGCGCCGATCCGGACGTGGAGATGCGCTGGCCCGCGTACATCCGCGCCGTGCTCGCCTTCTCCCTCGCCGGTGTCCTCTTCCTGTACCTGCTCCAGCGGATCCAGGGCGTGCTGCCGCTCTCGCTCGGTTTCCGGTCCGTCGGCCCCGCCCAGGCCTTCAACACCGCCGCGTCCTTCGTCACCAACACCAACTGGCAGTCGTACTCCGGCGAGCAGACCATGGGGCACGTGGTGCAGACCGCCGGTCTCGCCGTGCAGAACTTCGCCTCCGCCGCCGTCGGCATGGCGGTGGCCGTGGCACTGGTACGCGGCTTCGCCCTCCCCCGAGCTCTCGGCTCCGCTCGAGCAGGGGGGACCCCCTTGCGCACCGGTGAACTGGGCAACTTCTGGGCCGATCTGGTGCGCGGCACCGTGCGCATCCTCCTCCCGCTGGCCGGGGTCGCCGCGATCGTGCTGGTGGCCTGCGGGGTGATCCAGAACTTCTCCGGGATCCACGAGGCCGGCCAGTTCCTCGGCGGCTCGCAGCAGTGGAACGGCGGCGCGGTGGCCTCCCAGGAGGCCATCAAGGAACTGGGCACCAACGGCGGCGGCTACTTCAACGCCAACAGCGCCCACCCCTTCGAGAACCCGACCCCGTTCTCCAACCTCTTCGAGATCTTCCTGATCCTGGTGATCCCCTTCGCGCTGACCCGGACGTTCGGCGTCATGGTCGGCTCGGTCCGGCAGGGCTACGCGATCCTCGCGGCGATGGCCACCATCTGGCTCGCCTTCGTCTCCCTGATGATGTGGACCGAGTTCGCCCACCACGAGGGCGCGCTGCGGATCGCGGGCGGCGCGATGGAGGGCAAGGAGGTCCGGTTCGGCATCGGCGCCTCCTCGATCTTCGCGGCGTCGACCACGCTCACCTCGACCGGCGCCGTCGACGCCGCGCACTCCTCGCTCACCGGGTTCGGCGGCGGGATCGCGATGCTCGGCATGATGCTCGGGGAGATCGCGCCCGGCGGAGTCGGCTCCGGCCTGTACGGCATCCTGATCATGGCCGTCATCGCGGTCTTCATCGCCGGTCTGATGGTCGGGCGCACACCCGAGTACCTGGGCAAGAAGATCGGCTCCCGGGAGATCAAGCTGGCCGCCGTCTACATCCTGATCACCCCGGCGCTGGTGCTGGTGTTCAGCGCTCTCTCGATGGCCCTGCCGACCCCGCCGCACTCGGCGCTCAACCCGGGCGCGCACGGATTCTCCGAAGTGCTCTACGCCTACACCTCGGCCGCGAACAACAACGGCTCGGCCTTCGCCGGCCTGAACGCCAACACCGACTGGTTCAACACCACGACCGGGCTCGCCATGCTGCTCGGCCGCTTCCTGCCCATGGTGTTCGTCCTCGCCCTGGCCGGCTCCCTGGGCGCGCAGCGGCCGGTGCCGGTCACCGCGGGCACCCTGCGCACCGAGAAGCCGCTGTTCACCGGCATGTTGGTGGGCGCCGTCCTGATCGTCGTCGGTCTGACGTACTTCCCGGCCCTCGCACTGGGCCCGCTCGCCGAGGGGCTGGCGTGATGACCACCTCCACACAGAACCACGAGGACTCCATGTCCGCAGTCACCAGGACCCGGGCACCGCACAGCGACGTGCCCACCGGGCACCCGTCCGGCCGGAGCCGGGTCGGTGCCGGTCTCTTCGACGCCCGGCAGCTGGTCAGGTCGCTGCCCGACGCCTTCCGCAAACTCGATCCGCGGGTGATGGTCAAGTCACCGGTGATGTTCGTGGTGTGGATCGGCTCGCTGCTGACCACCGCCTTCTCCCTCACCAGGCCGGGCGACTGGTTCGGCTGGGCGATCAGCGCCTGGCTGTGGCTGACCGTCCTCTTCGCCAACCTCGCCGAGGCGGTCGCCGAGGGCCGTGGCAAGGCGCAGGCGGAGACCCTGCGCCGGGCCAAGACCGACACCGTGGCGCACCGGTTGGACGGGACCGAGGTCCCCGGCACCGAGCTGCATGTCGGCGATCTCGTCGTGTGCGAGGCGGGCGACGTCATCCCCGGCGACGGGGACGTCGTCGAGGGCGTCGCCTCGGTCGACGAGTCGGCCATCACCGGGGAGTCGGCGCCGGTGATCCGCGAGTCCGGCGGCGACCGGTCCGCGGTGACCGGCGGCACCAGGGTGCTGTCCGACCGTATCGTCATCAAGATCACCACCAAGCCCGGCGATACCTTCATCGACCGGATGATCGGCCTCGTCGAGGGAGCCGCCCGGCAGAAGACGCCCAACGAGATCGCGCTGAACATCCTGCTCGCCTCACTGACGATCGTCTTCCTCCTCGCCTGCGCCACGCTGCCGCCGTTCGCCGACTACGCGGGCACCCACCTGACCATGGTGGTGCTGGTCGCGCTGCTGGTCTGCCTGATCCCGACGACGATCGGCGCGCTGCTGTCGGCCATCGGCATCGCGGGCATGGACCGGCTGGTCCAGCGCAATGTGCTGGCCATGTCGGGACGGGCGGTGGAGGCCGCCGGGGACGTGTCGACGCTGCTCCTGGACAAGACCGGCACGATCACCCTCGGCAACCGCAGGGCCGCGGAGTTCGTACCGGTGCGCGGTACCACCGCCGCCGAACTGGCGGACGCCGCCCAGCTCTCCTCGCTGGCCGACGAGACGCCCGAGGGCCGTTCCGTGGTGGTGCTGGCCAAGGAGAAGTACGGGCTGCGCGAGCGGCACCAGGGCGAGCTCGCCGGAGCCGAGTGGATCGCGTTCACCGCCCAGACCCGGATGTCCGGCGTGGACGTGGACGGCCGACGGATCCGCAAGGGCGCGACCGGATCCGTCATCGCCTGGGTCGAGGAGCAGGACGGGCGGATCGGCGAGGACGCCGACCGCCTCTCGAAGGAGATCTCCGCGGCCGGCGGCACACCGCTGCTGGTCGCCGTGCAGGACCAGGACGGCGCCCGGGTCCTGGGCGTCATCCACCTCAAGGACGTGGTCAAGGACGGTATGCGGGAACGTTTCGCCGAACTGCGCCGGATGGGCATCAAAACCGTCATGATCACGGGCGACAACCCGCTGACCGCTCGGGCGATCGCGAGCGAGGCCGGTGTCGACGACTTCCTCGCCGAGGCCACGCCCGAGGACAAGATGGCGCTGATCAGGCGCGAGCAGAGCGGCGGCAAGCTGGTCGCGATGACCGGTGACGGCACCAACGACGCGCCCGCGCTGGCCCAGGCCGACGTCGGCGTGGCGATGAACACCGGTACGTCGGCCGCCAAGGAGGCCGGCAACATGGTCGACCTCGACTCCGACCCGACCAAGCTGATCGAGATCGTCGAGATCGGCAAGCAGCTCCTGATCACCCGCGGCGCGCTCACGACGTTCTCCATCGCCAACGACGTGGCGAAGTACTTCGCGATCATCCCGGCCCTGTTCGCCGCGGTCTACCCGGGCCTGGACAAGCTGAACATCATGCGGCTGTCCTCGCCGGACTCGGCGATCCTGTCCGCGGTCGTCTTCAACGCGCTGGTCATCATCGCGCTGGTGCCGCTCGCCCTGCGGGGTGTGCGCTACCGGCCGACGAGCGCGGACCGGATGCTCCGCCGCAACCTCGCCGTCTACGGCCTCGGCGGGCTGATCGCGCCCTTCGTCGGGATCAAGCTCATCGACCTGATCATCTCCCTGATTCCCGGGATCGGCTGACGACATGAACCAGACCTTTGTGAACACCGGCCGTCTGCTGGCGGCGGCCCTGCGGGCGCTGCTCGCGCTGACGCTGCTCACCGGAGTCGTCTACCCGCTCGTCGTCACGGGCGTGGCCCAGGCCTTCCTCGGGCACCGGGCGAACGGCTCGGAGGTCAGGGAGAGCGGCAGGGTCGTGGGCTCCTCCCTGATCGGGCAACAGCACTACGGCCTCGACTACTTCCAGCCGCGCCCGGCCGCCGGGCTGGGCACGAACACCCTGAACACCCAGTACAAGCTGGTCCTTTCCGGCGCCACCAACCTCGCCGCCGACAACCCCAAGCTGGTCAAGGCCATCGAGCAGGCTCGGGCAGAGGTGGTCAGGGTCAACTCCACGTCCGGCTACGAGGTGAAGCCCTCCCAGGTTCCGGCCGACGCCGTGACCTCCTCGGGTTCGGGTCTGGATCCGGACATCTCCCCGGCGTACGCGCTGCTCCAGGCGCACCGGGTGGCGGAGCGCAACCACCTGTCCGTGGCGCGGGTCGAGCACCTGGTGCGGGAGCACACCGAGAGCCGCACCCTCGGCTTCATCGGCGAGCCGCGGGTGAACGTCCTCCAACTCAACGTCGCGCTCAGGGAACTGACCACGGGCCGCTGACGGCCCGCCCGCGCCCCGCGCACTCTTGTCGCCTTCCGGAGCTACAGTGCGGCTCCGGAAGGTTCGCCGTCAGTGGCGAAAGTTTCGCGGACTCAGGGAGGGGTGACGGGAAGTGAAGGCACCGGCCGCCGTGCGGACGTACGAGAACCCCGTGATCGGAGGCTTCCACCCCGATCCCAGCGTGTGCCGGGTGGGCGAGGACCACTACCTGGTGTGCTCCAGCTTCGAGTACTTCCCCGGGGTCCCGCTGTTCCACAGCCGCGACCTGGTGCACTGGCGGCAGATCGGCAACGTGCTGGACCGGCCGGGGCAGTTGGAGCTGCCGGACGACCTCCCCGCCTCCGCCGGCATCTACGCCCCGACGATCCGCCACCACGACGGCCGCTTCTACGTGATCACCACCAACGTCGCGGCCGGGGGCACCTTCCTGGTCAGCGCCGAGGATCCGCGGGGGCCCTGGTCGGACCCGGTCTGGATCGACCTGCCCGGGATCGACCCCGACCTCGCCTGGGACGACGACGGCTCCTGCTGGTGCGCCGTCGCCGGGGTGCGGGTGGCCCGCATCGACCCGGCGACCGGCAAGGTCCTGGAAGGGCCGCTGCCGGCCTGGTCGGGGACAGGGCTCCAGCACCCGGAGGCGCCGCACCTGTACCGGATCGGCGCCTGGTGGTACCTCATGCTGGCCGAGGGCGGCACCGGGCACGGCCACGGTGTGTCGATCGCCCGCGCCCGCTCCCCGCGCGGCCCCTGGGAACCCGCGCCGGACAACCCGGTCCTCTCCCACCGCGGCACCGACCAGCCCGTCCAGTGCACGGGCCACGCCGACCTGGTGCGGGCGGCCGACGGCACCTGGTGGATGGTGCTGCTCGGCACCCGCCCCCGCGGCTGGTTCCCGGAGTTCCACGTGCTCGGCAGGGAGACCTTCCTGACCCCGGTGGCGTGGGTGGACGGGTGGCCGCGGGTCGGCCCGGTGCGCGAGCGGCATCCGGCGCCCGCGGCCTGGCACCCCCTGCCGCCGGAGCCCGAGCGGGACGACTTCGACGCGCCGTCCCTGGCGCCGGTCTGGATCTCCCCGCGCAGCAGGCCGGAGGGCTCCTGGTCGCTGAGCGAACACCCCGGCCGGCTGACGCTGCACGCGACCGGCGACAGCCTCGACCGGCCCGGCCACACCTTCGTAGGACGACGGCAGCAGCACCCCGACTGCCGGGTGGCCGCGCGCGTCGAGGCGGTCTCGGGCCGTGCCGGGCTGTCCGTCCGGCTGGACGAGGCGCACCACTACGACGTGGAGATCGGCGGGGGAGTGGTGGGCGTGGTCGCCCGGATCGGGCCGCTGCGGCAGCGGATCGCGGAGCACCCGGTGCCGCCCGGACCACTCACCCTGGTCGTGGACATCCGCACGGACGACGTGCCCCCGCCCACGGTCACGGCTCCGGACCGGCCGGCCACCGGCGCGCAGGCGGCGACCGGGGTCCGCGCGGCCGGCCCGGACGTGATCGCCTTCTCGGCCGAGGGCCCGGAGGGCACACTGGCGCTGGCCGAACTCGACGGACGCTATCTGTCCACCCAGGTCGCGGCCGGCTTCACCGGGCGAGTGATCGGCATGTACGTCACCGAGGGCAGTGCGGCCTTCGACTGGTTCGACTACCAGCCCCGGCATCCGCGCCGCCCCGTCGGCGCCTGACGGGCAGCGGGGCGACCGAGGCCCGGTCCGGATCGGGCCGCTGCGGCAGCGGATCGCGGAGCACCCGGTGCCGCCCGGACGGCTCACCCCGGTCGTGGACATCCGTGCGCCGCCGGTGACGGGCGGGCACCCGGGCGTGCACAGTGACGGGCGGTTCCCGGGACCGTGTCACCGGCCCGTCACCGACAGTGGCCGGCCCGGACATGCGTCGGGGCCGGTACGCGCGGGTGTGCGCGCCGGCCCCTGGTGATCCGCGGGCGGTTCGCCGAAGCCGCCCGGTGGTGCTCAGGCGGCGGTCACCACCCGGTCGGCGCCCAGCGGGCGGTGCGGGGCGATGATCTGGCCGTCCGGCAGGAGCTCACCGGTGTCCTCGAAGAACAGGACGCCGTTGCACAGCAGGCTCCAGCCCTGCTCCGGGTGGTGCGCCACGAGACGGGCGGATTCCCGGTCGGCGGAGTCGGCTGACGGGCACGGTGGCTGGTGCTGGCACATTGATGGGATCTTTCGCTCAGTCGTGTGGTCGCTGTCGGCTGTCGTACGTGTCCCGCGGCTGATGGTGTTCTCCATGGCCGCCCCCCGTTGTCGAGTCGGTCCAAAACCAGTGTTCCCCCACGGGCCTGATTCCGCAGGGATTTCGCAGCACCGCTTCTCACCGGTTGGAGACGCGTCACACGCGCGAGCGGTTCATCCCGAGAGCACCGTCTCTTCGGATGGTTCGCACTGGCCGGATGGGGCTAGTCCGATGGGACCCCCGTCGCGAACGCGGGTCGTGCGAGCGGATTTCGCCACGTACGAGCGTCTTCGGCGGCCGAACGGCCGAACGGCCTCGTACCCGGCTGCCGGAGGTTCCGACAGCCGGGTACGAGGCCGATGGGCGGGCGGTCAGGCGGGGGAGCCCATGAGCCGGATCGGGGTCACGCGGTGGGTGAGGACGGGGAGCAGGTCGGCGACCTGGTGCGGAAGATGGGCCGCGATACCGGGCGGGGCCGGCGCGAGCGGCACGAGCAGGTCGGTGGCGGCGGGGTGCCCGGTGGCGCCGTCGTCGGAGAGGTCGCCGTGCAGCCACAGCGTGAGCATGTACAGGCTGGGTATGGACAGCAGACGCGGCTGGAATGGCTGGTCCAGGGCCTCGGCCTGGCGCAACGCGCGCTCGGTGGAGGCGACGTAGGGGCCCTCGAAGAAGTGCGAGAAGGTCCAGCCGTCGGGGGTCAGCATGGTCTCGGCCGCTGCCACCGCGTGGTCGCCGGACCGGATCAGGAAGCGCCATCCGGCCAGCCTGGTCGCGGAGATCCCCTCGGGGGTGATCCGGTCCAGGACGTGCACCGGCAGCGGAAGCTCGGGGATCGCGGGCTCCTGGGCGGAGCGCAGTGCGGGGGAGCCGGCCTCGCGGACCGCGGTGGGGGAACCGAGTGCCGTGAGAACGGAGCGCAGGGCGGGCGCGGGAGCCGGGGGTACGTGCAGCGGCATGGTGGGTCGCCTCTCATTCGACAGGCACGGTGGCGCGAGGGCGGGCTGGGTGCGGACGGCGTTGTCAGCTCTCAGGGCAGGAGGAGGCTGGGGCCGGGCTCTGGTGAGCGAGGGGTGCGGGGCGCGGCCTGCCTCACGGGCTCCTGACAGGGTTCAGGGCTGTGGGCGCCAACTTCTGCTGTGGAGCAGAGTTTATACGACAAATGTTCAGGTGGTGTTTCGCCTAGCTGTTTTCAATGTGAACGGCAAGAGGTTATTCAGCCGGAGTCAATCGGGAATCATCCCTGCTCCACGTCAGCCGTATCGCGATGACCTCGGGTTGTGCCCGCACGGCGGTCGGCCTGATCTTGTCGGCGTTTTTCACGAGTTTCGTGGGGTACTCGAAACTGCTGGCTGCCGTATGCCCCGTGAATGTGCCTCCGGTCACTACACGACCAGAGTAGTCGGTGCGGGGCGGGAGCGGGACGTTATCGATCGCGTCGGCGGGGCATCATCCCACCTGACCGGGACCCCGGCGGCCGGATCTTCGGTCCGCCTTGCGAGGAGGGACGCTGCGATGGGGGAGAAGGTCGTCGCCGGCCAGTTGGACCTGTCGGACCGCAACCGCTACCGCGACAAGCTGCGGCGGTGCCTGACGGGGCTGGAGCGGTTGCTGGACGAGAAGCGGTTCGACCGGCCGAAGAACCTCATGGGGCTGGAGATCGAATTGAATCTGGTCGGCCCCGACGGCATGCCGAAAATGCTGAATGCGCAAGTTCTCGAGCGCATCGCGAGCCGTGACTTCCAAACAGAACTCGCCATGTTCAATCTGGAAGTCAACATTGCCCCACACCGCTTGGGCGGCCGGGTATTCGACCAGCTCGCCGAGGAGCTGCGGACGTCACTGGCATATGCCGACCGGAAAGCCGGTGAGGTGGACGCCGGAATAGCGATGATCGGCATTCTGCCCACCCTGGGCCGGGACGACCTGGTGTCCTCCAATCTCTCCGACGTCGACCGCTACGTGCTGCTGAATGATCAGATCGTGGCGGCCCGCGGAGAGGACTTCACCCTCGACATCGACGGCGTGGAGCATCTCACCTGCACCTCGAAGTCCATCGCGCCCGAGGCCGCCTGCACCTCCGTGCAGCTGCACCTCCAGGTCACCCCGGGCCGTTTCGCGGACGTGTGGAACGCGGCAGAGGCCGCCTGCGCCGCACAGATAGCCGTCGGCGCCAACTCGCCCTTCCTCTTCGGGCGCGAGCTGTGGCGGGAGTCGCGGCCGCCGCTGTTCCAGCAGTCCACCGACACCCGCCCGCCCGAGCTCCAGGCCCAGGGAGTTCGGCCGCGCACCTGGTTCGGCGAACGGTGGATCTCCTCGGCGTACGACCTCTTCGAGGAGAACCTGCGCTACTTCCCGGCCCTGCTGCCGATCTGCGACGGCGAGGACCCCCTCGACGTGCTGGAGGCGGGCGGCGTGCCCAAGCTGGCCGAACTGGTCCTGCACAACGGCACCGTCTACCGCTGGAACCGTCCGGTCTACGACGTCGCGGACGGCGTGCCGCACCTGCGTGTGGAGAACCGGGTGCTGCCCGCCGGACCCACCGTCACCGATGTGATCGCCAACGCGGCCTTCTACTACGGCCTCGTGCGGGCCCTGGCCGAGGAGCCCCGGCCGGTGTGGACCCGGCTGCCCTTCGAGGCCGCGGCCGCCAACTTCGACGCCGCCTGCCGGCACGGCATCGACGCCCGGTTCACCTGGCCCCGGCGCGGACGCCACTCGGGCACGGCCGAGGTCGACGCCGTCACTCTCGTCCGCGACGAACTGCTGCCGCTCGCGGAGGCCGGACTGAGCGCCTGGGGCGTGGAGCGGGCCGACCGGGACCTGTATCTGGGCGTGATCGAGGAGCGGTGCCGGCGCCGGACCAACGGCGCGGAGTGGCAGGCCGCCACCTTCCACCGGGCACTGGAGACGGGGATGGGCCGGGAAGCCGCCCTGGCCGCAACGACCCGTCGCTACCGCGAGCTGACGAAGTTCGGCGAGCCGGTCCACACCTGGCCGATCGGCCTGCCGGAGCCGGTCCCGGCAGGCTAGCTAGGGCCTGTCGTCGAATTCCCGCCTGCCGTGCGACGACAGGACCCAAGGACCTGCCCGGCGACGACTGCGATTCCCGGCGCCCTGACCCGCGGACGGACCCAGCCGGCCGTGCCGCCTCGCCGTAGACGGGGGGCACTCGTGCCCGCGGGAGAGGGATCGGGCAAGCTGTGACGTCCCACGACGGTGGCGCCGCGCGTGCGCACCCGTGCCGGAATCCGGCCGTACCCGTGCGGCGGGCCGGCGCGCCCCGTGGCGGGACGACCGAACTGGAGGCAGGTGTGCTGGCGGAGTCACAGCCGGTGGGCGACTCTCAACCGCAGGAGCGGCTGTCGCGGCGGATCCTCCGCGACGAGACACTGCTCGTCCTCGGGCTCTCGCTCGGGGCGAGCGGGGTGTCCGCGCTGATCAGCTTTGTCGGGTCGGTCACCAAACCCGGTGGGCTGAAGGACCAGGCCACTACGCTCAACGCCTCCGCCGCTCCGGGCCGTCCCTGGCTCGACCTCGCCTGGCAGCTGTTCGGGATCGCCACGGCCCTGATCCCCGTGGCCCTCGTCGCCCACTTCCTGCTGCGCGAGGGGCGCAGCCTGCGCACGCTCGGCTTCGACCGCACCCGCCCCTGGCCGGACCTCGGCCGCGGAGCGCTGGTCGCGGCGGTGATCGGCAGCACCGGAATCGCCTTCTACCTGGCCGCCCGCGCGTTCGGCTTCAACCTCACGGTGGTGCCCGAGGCGCTGCCCGCCGTGTGGTGGAAGTTCCCGGTGCTGATCCTGTCCGCGCTGCAGAACGCCGTCCTCGAAGAGGTCATCGTCGTCGGCTATCTGCTGCGCCGGCTCGGGCAGTTGGGCTGGACCCCGGGGTCCGCGCTGGTGGCCAGTTCCGTACTGCGCGGCTCGTACCACCTCTACCAGGGCGTCGGCGGCTTCGTCGGCAACATGGTGATGGGCGTGGTCTTCGTCTGGCTGTACCGGAGGTGGGGCCGGGTCGGCCCGCTCGTCGTGGCGCACTCCCTGCTCGACATCGGCGCGTTCGTGGGCTACGCCCTGCTGGCCGGGAAGGTGGGCTGGCTGCCGACGGCGTGAGCGGCACGGGGAACTTGAGAGGGGGCGTACGACAGTGTCGTACGCCCCCTCTCGGTGTTCCTAGACGAGCAGGTCGCCCTCGATGACGGTGACCGCGTGGCCGGTGAGCAGGGTGCGGTCGCCGCGCAGGCCGGTGCGCACGAGGCCCGAGCGGGCGGAGGCCTGGAGCCCGGTGAGGTCGGGGCGGCCGAGGCGCTCGGACCAGCAGGGGGCCAGGGCCGTGTGGGCGCTGCCCGTGACCGGGTCCTCGTCGATGCCGACGTTGGGGAAGAAGCACCGGGAGACGAAGTCGTAGCCCCGGGAGGGATCCTCGGCGCGGGCGGTGGCGATGATGCCGCGCGCGGAGTAGGCGGCGAGGGCCTTGTGGTCGGGGGCGAGGCCGCGGACGGTCTTCTCGTCGGCGAGCTCCAGGACCAGGTCGCCGACGTTCGCCCCGGTGTCGTAGGCGGTGCGGGGCTCGGTACCGAGGGCCCGGGCCACCCCGTCGGGGACGTCCACCGCGGTGAGCGGGGCGGTCGGGAAGTCAAGGGTGATCGCGCCGTCGCCGGCCGGGCTCGCGATGAGCACACCGCTGCGGGTGGCGAAGCGCACCGGCCCCTCGTGGGCGCCCGTCGTGCGCAGGACGTGGGCGGTGGCGAGGGTGGCGTGACCGCACATCGCGACCTCGGTGGCGGGCGTGAACCAGCGCAGTGCCCAGTCGGCCTCGCCGCCCTCGGGCAGCCGGTGGGCGAACGCCGTCTCGGCGTGGTTGACCTCCAGCGCCACCTTCTGGAGCCAGTCGTCCTCGGGGAAGGCGTCCAGCAGCAGCACCCCCGCGGGGTTGCCGGCGAACGGGCGGTCGGTGAAGGCGTCGACGATTCGAATCCGCATGCCCAGACGGTACGGGTTGCGGCGGGCGGCGAACCAAGGCCAATCCGGGACCGGCGGCCTTGGGGCAGGGGAAGCCGCAGTTCGGAGGGGATGGCCAAGCGAGCTGTTCCGATATATCGTTGAAGCATCGTGACAGATCGACGATGGGATGGAGTGGTTGCGATGCGTACCCATGGATTCGAGCACGGGCACCGGCAGGGCGGTCCCCGGCGCGGCCGCGGCGGTTTCGAGGAGCGCCGGGCGGCCTTCGGGCCCTTCGGTCCGGGCGGACCGGGTTTCGGTCCCGGCTTCGGACCGGGGTTCGGCCCGGGGCACTGGGGCGGGCGAGGGCGCGGGGGACCGCGTGGCCGGGCCCGGCGCGGTGATGTACGGGCCTCGATCCTGGCCCTGCTGAAGGACCGTCCCATGCACGGCTACGAGATGATCCAGGAGATCGCCGAGCGCAGCGGCGGCGCGTGGAAGCCCAGTCCCGGCTCGGTCTATCCCACCCTCCAGCTGTTGGAGGACGAGGGCCTGATCGTCAGCGAGAGCGAAGGCGGCAAGAAGCTGTTCTCGCTCACCGAGGCGGGCCGCAACGCCGCCGACGAGGGGCCGGACGCGCCCTGGGAAGAGGCCTCGCGCGGGGTCGACTGGGAGGCCCTCGGTGAGATCCGGCAGGCCGGCTTCGGTCTGATGGAGGCCTTCGGTCAGGTGTGGAAGACCGGCAGCAAGGAGCAGCGCGAGAAGGCGCTCGCCGTCATCAACGAGGCCCGCAAGAAGCTGTACCTGATCCTCGCCGACGAGGACTGACGGACGGCCTCGGGGTCCGGAAGTCCGCCGCGTCCGGGGAGCCGCAGGCGATCCGCCCCCTGTGGGCTCCCCGGCCAGGGGCTGTGCGGATGCGTCCCGATCTCATCCGTAAGGAGGAGATTCCGTCCGCCCGGGTCCACTTCCCGTGGGACGCCGAAATGCTTCCCGCCGGGGATGACCGGAGCCGGAGAGGCTGGTGAGCTGGACGATGTGCGATCCCGTGTTCCCCGGCAGCCGCCCTCCGGGCAGGACGCCCTCCGTCCGGACGACGACGCCCGGCTCAGTGCCGAGCTGGCGGCGGCGGTCGCCGGTGCCCGCAGAAGGGCCGTCCGGGACAGGGACCGGCAGATCGACACCGCCCACCTGCTGCACACGCTTCTGGAGTCCGACCCCGAGGTGCGCGCCGTGTTCGACGGCGGGCCGCAGATCGCCCGGCTGCTCGGCTACCTCGTGCAGCGCAGCATCGGATACGGCCTGCGCTGGCAGAGCACCGTCGAGGACTCCGGCGCCCTTCCCGTGGTGACGGAGACCGACGGTCTCTCGCCCGTGGCCTTCGTCGCCCTGGAGTACGCCTGCGAGCGCGCCGCCCGGCGCGGCGACGACCTGGCGCGCGGCCTCGACCTGCTCGCGGCGATCGTCGTGGACCCGCAGGCGCGCGCCGTGGAGGTGCTCAGCGGCGCCGCGATCGACGCGGGAGAGCTTGCCGCGCGGCTCGACAACGATGCCAAGGACTGTCCGGGAGAGTGCGCCGCGGACGGCGGACCCACCCGCTGAGGGGCGAGAGGGTCGCCCGGGGTGGGCGTGTCGTCGGGGCGTTCCTGGGCTTTTGTCCGGTGTGCCCGGTGGTGGCCCCGTCCAGGCGATGAGACAGGTGCCATCGAAGATGACGCTCATGTCATCGCCTGTCATCATGTGCCGGTGCGTACGTCTCAGATCAGTCAGGGCCGTCCCGGCAAGGGTGTCGGGCTCGGTCTCGCGCTCCTGTCCGCGGTCGCCTTCGGCGGTTCCGGTGTCGCGGCCAAGCCGCTGATCGAGGCGGGTCTCGACCCGCTGCACGTGGTGTGGCTGCGCGCCACCGGCGCGGCCCTGGTCATGCTGCCGCTCGCCGTACGCCACCGCGCGCTGCTGCGCAGCCGCCCCGCACTGCTCGCCGGGTTCGGACTGCTCGCCGTCGCCGGCGTCCAGGCCTGCTACTTCGCCGCGCTCTCCAGGATCCCCGTCGGGGTCGCCCTGCTCGTCGAGTACCTGGCGCCCGCCCTGGTGCTCGGCTGGGTCCGGTTCGTGCAGCGGCGGCCGGTCACCCGGGCCGCCGCCTTCGGCGTGGTCCTCGCGGCGGGCGGACTCGCCTGTGTCGTCGAGGTGTGGTCCGGCCTGAGCTTCGATGTCCTCGGACTGCTGCTCGCGCTCGGCGCCGCCTGCTGCCAGGTCGGTTACTTCGTGCTGTCCGACCAGGGCGGCGACGCGGGCGACGCGGCTCCGAACCCGCTCGGCGTCATCGCCTACGGACTGCTGATCGGCTCCGCCGTCCTGACCGTCGTCGCACGCCCCTGGAGCATGGACTGGTCGGTGCTCGCGCACAGCGCGGACATGAACGGCACATCGGTCCCGGCCGTCGCCCTGCTGCTGTGGGTCGTACTGGTCGCCACGGTCCTCGCGTACGTCACCGGGGTGCTCTCCGTGCGGCGGCTCTCGCCGCAGGTCGCCGGGGTGGTGGCATGTCTGGAGGCGGTCATCGCGACCGTGCTGGCCTGGGTGCTGCTCGGCGAGCGCCTCTCGGCGCCGCAGGTCGTCGGTGGCGCGGTCGTCCTGCTCGGCGCGTTCATCGCGCAGTCCTCCACGCCGTCGAAGGGGTCGGCGGAGCCGGTGGCGAGCGGCGGGGCGGAAAGGGAGTTGTCGGCCCGGGGAACGGCGGCCTAGGGTACGGATCATGCATTCGGACGCACTCGTTCTTCCGCCTCCGGCCGCCTGAGGCGGGCCCTCCGGTGAGCGCGCCCGGCGGTGAGCCGGGCCGAACGGTGCTGCCCGCAGAGGAAGTCCGCACGATCCCGACCGACGGGGTCCTGCCTCCCGAACTTCTGCACCTCTGCGGAGACGACTCATGTCCCATGCTTCTTCTGGCCTGCCCGTCGGGCGTGGCCTGCTCTATCTGATCGTCGCCGGTGCCGCCTGGGGCACCGCCGGCGCGGCCGCCTCGCTGGTCTACCGGACCAGCGACATCGGGCCGGTCACCCTGTCCTTCTGGCGCTGTGCCATCGGCTTCGTCCTGCTGCTCGCCGCGCGCCTGCTGCGCCCGCGCGTGCGGCCGGCCGTGCCCGTGCCGCTCGGCCGCAGGCTGCTGCGGGCCGGTGCCACCGGCGTCGGGCTCGCCGTGTTCCAGACGGCCTACTTCGCCGCGGTCGCGGCCACCGGGCTGGCCGTGGCGACCGTCGTCACCCTCGGCGCCGGGCCTGTCCTCATCGCGCTCGGCGCCCGTCTGACGATGGGCGAACGGCTCGGCCGGGCCGGCCTGACCGCCGTCGCCGGGGCGCTGGCCGGTCTTGGGGTACTGGTGCTGGGCAGCGGCGGTGCCGCCGTACGGCCGTGGGGCGTGCTGCTCGCCCTGCTCTCGGCGGCGGGCTACTGCGTGATGACGCTGCTCACCCGCTGGTGGGGCCGCGACGGCGGAGCCGACCACTCCGGGTCGACCCTCGGGGCGTTCGCGGTCACCAGCCTGTGCCTGCTGCCGTTCGCGCTGTGGGAAGGGCTGGTGCCGCACACCGACGACCCCGTAAGGGCGCTGTGGCTGCTGGCGTACATCGCCTCGGTCCCGACGGCCCTGGCCTACGCGCTCTACTTCGCGGGCGCGGCCGTCGTCCGGTCGGCCACGGTCTCGGTGATCATGCTGCTGGAGCCGGTCAGCGCGGCCGTGCTGGCCATCGCCCTGCTCGGCGAACGCCTCACGGCGGCGACCCTCGCCGGCACCACGCTGATGCTCGGCTCAGTCGCCGGCCTCGCACTGACGGAGGCGCGCGGAGCGCGAACGACGGCGGAGGAACCGGCGCTGGCGTGACGCTGGACGGGCGCGGATCGCGGGCCCGTTACCGGGCGGTCCGCCGGGCCGTCGCCTGGATGGGCCCATCTGCTCACTCGGCTCGCGCCTCTGCACAGCAGAGGTTCCCCGGCCGCCGCGTCGCGCGGGCCGTCCTGGTCCGCGAATGCCGTCGCGATACGGTCCTGGCCCTGTGAGCCGCACTGGAGGCGAACTCGAAGGTGCCGCTGAGCGTCGTCGACGACCACGGGTACGTCCTCGGTCCCTGGCAGGCGGAGCCGCGCACCCCGCCCGGGCGCGGCGTCCCGCCCAGCTCGGCCACTTCCACGCCGAGGGCGGCTCGGCACGAGCGGGGCGGGGCGGGGCGTCGTACGGCCGTCCGCTGTCCGGTAGCCGCGGGTTCGGGCCGGGCACGTGGGTGACGGCCTCGCCACGCCCGACGTCGTGGGGGAAGTGCGGGGGGCGTGACGGTCGGCCGGCCGAAGTCGTGGACGGACAGCCACCGTTGCCACACGGGTGGATCAGATCACAGCACCGTGAGATAGCCGGGAAGCTCGGTGCCGGGGGCCAGGTCGGGGTCGGCGAGCGGGGTGCCGTACTCCCTGCGGACCGGGACCACGCCGGCCCAGTGCGGCAGGGAGAGGTCCTCGGGCTCGTCGTTCACGCCGCCGACGCGCAGCTTGGCGGAGACCTCGTCCAGCTCCAGGCGGAGCACGGCGGTCGCGGCCAGCTCCTTGGTGTTGGCGGGACGGGAGTCGGCCGACCGGCCCGGCACCACGTGGTCGACCAGCGCGTCCAGCGCCAGGCGCTTCTCCTCGGGGTCGGTGACCTGGTGGGCGGTGCCGTGCACCACCACCGAGCGGTAGTTGATCGAGTGGTGGAAGGCGGAGCGGGCCAGGACCAGGCCGTCGACATGGGTGACCGTCAGGCAGACCGGCAGCCCGGGGTCGGCCTTGCCTGCCATCCGCAGCGGGCGCGAGCCCGTCGAACCGTGCACGTAGAGCCGCTCGCCGACCCGGGCGTACAGCGTCGGCAGCACCACGGGCGCGCCGTCGCGGACGAAGCCGAGGTGGCAGACGTAGCCCTCGTCGAGTATCGCGTGCACCAGCTCCCTGTCGTGCGACGCCCGGTCGGCGGAGCGGGTGGGAACGGTGCGCTCGGTCGGGGCGTAGGCGGCGGGTGGCGACGTCGGCGGCTGGGTCTCCTGCATTGCGGTCTCCATTGCATTAGTGCATAATCTGCTTTGTGCTAGGAGAGTATCGGATCGAAGGGCGGCGCGCAGCCGAGATCGCGGCGAGCGTCGAGCGCGCGGTGGGCTCCGGGGATCTGGAGCCGGGTCAACCGCTGCCGCCCATGCGGGAGTTGGCGGCCGAACTCGGGGTGAACCCCAATACCGTCGCGGCCGCGTACCGGACCCTGCGCGAGCGTGGGGTCATCGAGACCGCCGGGCGCCGCGGCAGCCGGGTGCGGCCCGCGCCCGCCACGACCGGGCGGGACCTTGTCCGTGTGGACGTGCCCGAGGGGGTGCGGGACATGTCGAGCGGCAACCCGGATCCGGCGCTGCTGCCGCCGCTGGCACCCGCGTTCGCGGCGGCCGCCGCGCTGGCCGACCGTGAGCCGGTGCTCTACGGGGACGTGGCCGTGGAGCCGGAGCTGGCCCGGATCGCCCGTGCCGCGCTGGACGCCGACGGGGTGCCGGACGGTCCGCTCGCCGTCCTCTCCGGTTCGCTCGACGGGGTGGAGCGCGTCCTCGCCGCCCACCTCAGGCCCGGCGACACCGTCGCCGTCGAGGACCCCGGGTGGGGCCGCACCCTGGACCTCGTCCCCGCCCTCGGACTGCGCACGGCGCCGGTGGGGGTCGACGACGAGGGCCCGCGCGCCGACGACGTGCGCCGCGCCCTCACGGACGGCGCCCGCGCGCTGATCGTCACGGCCCGCGCGCAGAACCCGACCGGCGCCGCGGTCGGCGCCACGCGCGCGCGTGCCCTGCGGGCCGTCCTCCGGGAACATCCGGAGACACTGCTGATCGAGGACGACCACGGCCACGGCATCGTGGACCTGCCCCCGCACCCGCTCGCCGGCGCCACCCGGCACTGGGCCTTTCTGCGTTCGGTCGCCAAGGCGTACGGCCCCGACCTGCGGCTCGCCGTGCTCACCGGGGACGGGACCACGGTCGACCGGGTGCACGGCCGCCAGCGCCTCGGGCCCGGATGGGTGAGCCGTCTGCTCCAGCGCGCCGTGGTGCGGCTGTGGTCGGACGGAGCCCTCGACCCGAGCGCGGTGGCCGCGTCCTACCGGCGGCGGCGCGACCTGCTGACCGGCGCGCTGGCCGACCGCGGCATCGCGGCCCACGGGCGCAGCGGGATGAACGTATGGGTGCCCGTGCCGGACGAGACCGGCGTCGTCGCGAGCCTGCTGCACGCCGGCTGGGCCGTCGCCCCCGGCGCCCGCTACCGGCTCGCCGCCCCGCCCGGCATCCGGATCACCATCTCCACTTTGCGGGACGAGGAGGCCGAGCGGCTCGCGGAGGCGATGGCGACGGCCCTGCGTCCGGCGCCCGCGCGCAGTTACGTCTAGGGTCTCTCGTTTGGATCAGCCGGGCTCGCGGGCCCTGGCACCGTTCCCCCGAGCTCTTCGAGCAGGGGGTACCCCCAGCCGCGTCGTCGTCGGCGGCAGGGCTCCGCCCTGCCGCCCTCCTCCGCCTTGCGATGCACGGCACCAGACCCCGCTCCCTGATCCGGCCTGATCCAAACAAAAGACCCTGGGACAGACCCGAGGCGTCCGGTCTTTTCGGTGCTACGCCGTCGTGGCCGGCTCCGGGCGGGACGGCGGCTCGGGCGTCTTCGAAGCGGAGGCGGGCTCCTGGTCCGGCCGGGGCTTGCCGGGTCCGGCGGACGTGACGCGGCTCTTCGGGCGGGCCTGGGTCAGTGCCGCGCCCGCCAGGACGATCACCGCGCCGACCGGGGTCGACCAGGTGAGGGTCTCGCCCAGCACGGCGACACCGGCCGCGGTGGCGATCACCGGGACGAAGTACGTGACCATCTGGGCCGTGGTCGGCCCGACCTCCGCGACCAGGCCGTACTGGACGAGCATCGCGAAGCCGGTGCCCAGCGCGCCCAGGGCGGCGATCGCGAGCAGCGGCACGACGGGCAGATGGTCCGGAGCGCTGGTGAACAGTGGTGTGACGACGGCAAGTTGCACCGTGGCCAGCAGCAACTGCCCTCCGGTCAGCGACAGGTGGGACTCGCTGGAACCCGCCAGGGTGCGCCGTACGTAGATCCAGCCGACCGGGTAGCTCAGCGAGGCCAGCAGCGCCATCGCCGTGCCGCCGGCGTCCAGTCCGTGGAAGCCCTGCCAGGCGCCGAGCACCGTCAGCACACCGAGGAAGCCCAGCCCGAGGCCCGCGACCCGGAGCCGGGTCGGGCGGTCCTCGGAGAGGGCGACGAGGGACAGGACCATGCCCCACAGCGGCGAGGTCGCGTTGCAGATCCCCGCGAGGGTGGACGGAATCGTCAGCTCCGAGTACGCGAAGAGCGAGAACGGCAGCGCGTTGAGGAAGAACGCCGCGACCGCCAGATGCCCCCAGGTCCGCGCACCGCGCGGCAGCCGCTCCCGCTTCACCGCCATCGCCACCGCGAGCACCGCCGTGCCGAACACCAGCCGTCCGAGCGTCACCTGGAACGGGGCGAAGCCGTCCGTGCCCACCTTCATGAACAGGAAGCTGAAGCCCCAGACCAGCGACAGGAAGGCGAAACGGATCCGCCAGTGCACGGGACGCCGGGCCGGTCTGGCCGGGCCGGACGGGGACTGCGGGGAGGTGGGCGAGGTGCTGCTCATGGTCGTACGATGCACGCCCACGACCTCGTAGCACAATCGAGAATTCGCGCGCGATATCTCGTAGCATCGCTTACATGTTGAATCTGGAGCGCCTGCGCACGCTGGACGCCCTCGCGCGGCACGGCTCGGTCAGCGGCGCCGCGGAGGGTCTGCACGTGACGACCTCCGCCGTCTCCCAGCAGATGGCCAAGCTGGAACGGGAGGTGGGCCAGCAGCTCCTCGCCAAGAACGGCCGGGGAGTGCGGCTCACGGACGCCGGACGGCTGCTCGCCGAGCACGCGACGCGCATCCTGTCCCAGGTCGAGTTCGCCCAGGCCGATCTGGAGGCACAGCGCGGACAGGTGGTCGGCGAGCTGCGGCTCGGCGCGTTCCCCACCGCCGCGCGCGGGCTGTTCCCGGCCGCCCTGTCCCATCTGCGCGACCGGCATCCGAGCCTTCGGGTCCACACCGCGGAGATGGAGCCGGCCGCGGCCGTGCGCGCCGTGCTGCGCGGCGACGTGGACCTGTCCGTCGTCCTCGACTGGTACAACAAGCCGCTGCCCGTGCCGGACGGGCTCAGCCGGGCCGCGATCCTCGACGACCCCGCCGACGTGGCACTGCCCGCCGCGCACCCCCACGCCGACCGCACCGAGGTCGACCTGGAGGACTTCGCGGACGACGACTGGGTCACCTGGGGCGAGGCCCAGTTCTGCGACGAGTGGCTGCTGGACACCCTGCGCTCCAAGGGCGTCGAACCGCGCATCGCCCACCGTGCCGAGGAGCACGCCACCCAGCTCGCCCTGGTCGCCGCCGGCCTCGGCGTGTGCGTGGCTCCCCGGCTCGGGCGCGGGCCGCTGCCCGCCGGGGTGCGGACCGTCCCGGTGCGGCAGGTGGTCCGGCGGCACGTCTACGCCGTCTGGCGCGCCGACGCCGACCGCCGGCCCTCCATCCGCGCGGCCGTCGACGCCCTGCGGACGGTGGGCGCGCGGATCGTCTGAGCCGCCGCCGGCGGGCCTACACCGAGCCCAGCTTGCGGAAGTCCCAGGAGACGATCTTCTCCGGGGTAAGCCGCAGCCACGCGTGCCGGCCGTCGTGCGGCATCTCCTCCAGGCCGAAGTTCTTGCGGGCGAACAGCGTCTCGGGCAGGTCGAGTTCGGCGCACAGCTCCCCGGTGCGCGGTGCCTCGCCCACGACCTCCGCCGCGCCGGACAGCTCCGCGCCCCGCAGTTGTTCGTACTCCTCGCCCGTGTCGACGACCACGGCCACCCGCGGATCGCGGCGCAGATCGGCCCAGCGTCTGCTGCGCACCACGGAGTAGAGCCACAGCGAGGTGCCGTCCCAGACGAACCACAGGGCGCTCACGTGCGGAGCGCCGCCGGGCGACACGGTGGCGACCCGGCAGGTGCGCTGAGTGGTCAGGAACTCGTCCAGCTCGCCCGGCGTCATCATGATCTTCCGGCCCCGGCGCTGGGTGACGGTCATGCGGCCCTCTCTCTTCTCTTCTCCCACGCGCGGGGGCACCTTCCGACGGCCCGCCACGACCCGCCCCACCCTCCGCGGGTGTCAGGCGAGCCTGATCTCCCCGTCCGCTACCGAGATGTCCTTGGCGGGCAGCGGCTTCAGGGCCGGGCCCTTCTTGACGCTGCCGTCGGCGGCGGAGAACTCGCTCTGGTGGCACGGGCAGACGATCACGCCGTCGGCTATCCGGTTCACCGCGCAGCCCTGGTGGGTGCAGGTGGAGGAGAAGGCCTTGAACTCGCCCTTCGCCGGCTGCGTGACGACCACGCCCTGGGTGCCGAAGACCTTGCCGCCGCCCTCGGGGATGTCGGACGTCTTCGCGAGCACGGTGCCGCCGGAGCCCGCCGCGGCGCCGTCACCGCCCGAACCGCCGGTCGTCCCGGACCCGTTCTGGGTGGTGGAGGCACCGGAGCCGGAGTTGTCCTCCGATCCGCACGCGGTCAGCGCGGCGGCGAGCCCCGCCGCGCCCACCGCCGCCACCACCGTGCGGCGGGCCGGTGCCCCCTGGGGGTGAAGCGATTCGCTGGTCATGCCGACGTCCCCTTTCGATACAGGTCTCACGCTGGTTCCGCGCGGGTTCCACGCAGGGCTTGCTGGTCCGTCCAGGGGTACGGGCGGCGGGCATCCGGTGTTCAGATCGGGTCCGGACCCCGGCCGGCGGGCGAATCGGCCGGCCGCGGGACGCCCGGTACCGCACCGGTAAAGTGGGGCGGTGCTCAAGGAAGTCATCGCGACCCGCTACATCACTCCGCTGCGCGAGGGCGGCTCGCTGCCGGGGCTCGTCGAGGCCGACGACTTCGGGACGTACGTCCTGAAGTTCACCGGCGCCGGGCAGGGCCGCAAGACGCTCGTCGCCGAGGTGGTCTGCGGGGAACTCGCCCGCCGGCTGGGACTGCGGGTGCCCGGGCTGGTCACGGTCGACCTCGACCCGGTGCTGGGACTCGGCGAACCCGACGAGCGGGTGCAGGAACTGCTCAGGTCCAGCGGTGGCACCAACCTCGGCATGGACTTCCTCTCCGGAGCGCTCGGCTTCGACCCGCTCGCCTTCCCGGTGGACGCCGAAGAGGCGGGCAGGATCGTCTGGTTCGACGCGCTGGTGAACAACGTCGACCGATCCTGGCGCAACCCCAACCTGCTCAGATGGCGCGGCGAGCTGTGGCTCATCGACCACGGCGCCACGATGATCTGGCACCACAACTGGCCCGGCGCGCAGGCCTCGGCCGGGCGGCCGTACGACGCCTCGGACCACGCCCTCGCGCCCTTCGGTCCGGACGTCGCCGCCGCCGCGCGACGCCTGGCACCCCTGGTCACCGAGGACCTGCTCGCCGAGGTGACCGCCGAGATCCCCGACGCCTGGCTGACCGACGAGCCCGGCTTCGACACGCCCGACGACCTGCGACGGGCCTACGCACGACCGCTGCTCGCACGGGCCCCCGTGATCCACGAGCGCATCCACGGCATCGAGGAGGCCCAGTGAGCGAGCGTCACCTCGCCGGAGGCGGCCGGGCGGGCGACCGCCACATCGTCCGGGCCGGCCGGACGGACGACCGCGACGTCTTCGAGTACGCCCTGCTGCGCGTCGTCCCGCGCGTCGAGCGCGGCGAGTGCATCAACGCGGGCGTGCTCGTCTACAGCCGCGCGCGGGCGTACGTCGGCGCGCGCACCCACCTGGACGAGTCCAGGCTGCTCGCCCTGGACCCGGACGCGGACGTCGAGGGCGTCCGTGCCGCGCTCGCCGCGATAGAGAGCGTGTGCGCCGGGGGAGCGGCCGCCGGGCAGGCCGCGGGCGACGACGCCGGGCGGCGCTTCCGCTGGCTGGTCGCGCCCCGCTCCACCGTCGTCCAGCCCGGTCCGGTGCACACCGGACTGACCACCGACCCGGCCGCGGAGCCGGAGCGGTTGCTGGACCTCCTGGTGAGGTAATGGATCACATGCGCCCGGTGCGCCGTTGACACCGGGTGCCACGGCTTCTAGCGTCGCATCCACCAAAGGTACTAAGCGGTCGCTCACCGTAGATCAGGTTCTCTCAAGGGCGAGGAGAAGCAGCAATGTCCACCACTGAGCAGCGGGTCGCCGTCGTCACCGGTGCCGCGCGCGGCATCGGCGCCGCCACCGCCGTACGACTGGCCGCCGAGGGGCGCGCGGTCGCCGTGATCGACCTCGACGAGTCCGCCTGCAAGGACACCGTGGAGAAGATCACCGCGGCCGGCGGCAGGGCCATCGCGGTCGGCGCCGACGTCTCGGACGAGGCACAGGTCGAGGCGGCGGTCGCGCGTGTCGTCGAGGAACTCGGCGCGCCCACCATCCTGGTCAACAACGCGGGGGTGCTCCGCGACAACCTGCTGTTCAAGATGAGCGTCTCGGACTGGGACACCGTCATGAACGTCCACCTGCGCGGCTCCTTCCTGATGAGCCGTGCCTGCCAGAAGCACATGGTGGACGCCGGCTTCGGCCGGATCGTCAACCTCTCCTCGTCCTCGGCGCTCGGCAACCGCGGCCAGGCCAACTACTCGGCCGCCAAGGCCGGTCTGCAGGGCCTCACCAAGACCCTCGCCAAGGAACTCGGCAAGTTCGGCATCACCGCCAACTCCGTCGCCCCGGGCTTCATCGCCACCGAGATGACCAAGGCCACCGCGGAACGCGTCGGCATGGGCTTCGAGGACTTCAAGGCCGTGGCCGCCACCCAGATCCCGGTGCAGCGTGTCGGCGAACCCGAGGACATCGCCAACGCCATCGCCTTCTTCACCGGTGACGCGGCCGGCTTCGTCTCCGGCCAGGTGCTGTACGTCGCCGGCGGGCCGCTCGACTAGGGATCACGGACATGACTGAACTTTCCGGCAAGGTCGCCCTCGTCACCGGAGCGAGCCGCGGCATCGGATACGGCATCGCCGAGGCGCTGGTCGCCCGCGGCGACCGGGTGTGCATCACCGGCCGCAACGAGGAGGCCCTGAAGGAGGCCGTGGAGAAGCTCGGCTCCGACCGGGTCGTCGCGGTCGCGGGCAAGGCCCACGACGAGGCCCACCGGGCCGAGGCCGTCGATCGCGTCATGGAGGCGTTCGGCCGCGTGGACTTCCTGATCAACAACGCCGGCACCAACCCGGTGTTCGGACCGATCGCCGACCTCGACCTGAACGTGGCGCGCAAGGTCTTCGAGACCAACGTCGTCTCCGCGCTCGGCTTCGCCCAGCGCACCTGGCACGCCTGGCAGAAGGACAACGGCGGCGCGATCGTGAACATCGCCTCGGTCGCGGGCCTGTCGGCCTCGCCGTTCGTCGGCGCCTACGGCGTCAGCAAGGCGGCGATGATCAACCTGACCCAGCAGCTGGCGCACGAGTTCGCCCCGCGGGTGCGGGTCAACGCGATCGCGCCCGCCGTGGTGAAGACCAAGTTCGCCAAGGCGCTCTACGAGGGCCGGGAGGAGGAGGCGGCCGCCTCCTACCCGCTGGGCCGGCTCGGCGTGCCCTCCGACATCGGCGGCGCGGCGGCGTTCCTCACCTCCGCGCAGTCCGACTGGGTCACCGGACAGACCCTCGTCGTCGACGGCGGCATCTTCCTCAACGCCGGGGTGGGCTGACGCGCCGACGAGTCCCGGGCGCCGATACCGTCTCTTCGTCCCTTCGTCGACATACGGCTTCGTCGACGTTCCGTTGACGGAATCGGCGCCCGTGCCGCAGGCCGCCACGCGCTCGGCGGGATGACAACGTCGTCATGTTCCGAACTGATCAAGAGCCCCGTCCGAAGCAGGTTCAACGGGCGGGGCTCTGCGGTATGGTCTGCCGACCCCTTGGTATGGCAGATCGAGGAGCGTGCGCGTGTTCAACCGGAACCGATGTCTGCGGCCGGCGGTGGCGACAGCGGCCATATCCCTGGTGGCCGGCTGCGGCGTCTTTTCCAACGGCGGCTCAGATGGCAAGGGACCGATCTTCGTCGGGACCACGAGCGCCCCCAGCACCCTGGACCCGGCGGCTTCCTGGGACGGTTCCTGGGAGCTCTTCCGGAACATCTACCAGACCCTGCTGGCCTACCCGAACGGCGCGACCACGCCCCAGCCGGACGCCGCGGAGAGCTGCAAGTTCACCGACAACAGCTACCAGACCTACCGCTGCGAGCTGCGCCCGGACATGAAGTTCGCCGACGGGGACGCGCTGGACGCGCGTGCCGTCAAGTACTCGATCGACCGGATCAGGACCATCAACGTGGCCGGCGGCCCGGCGGGGCTGCTCGGCAGCCTGGACCAGGTGCAGGTGGCCGGTGACCGGGTCGTGGTCTTCAAGCTGAACAAGCCCGACGCCACCTTCCCGTTCGTGCTCGCCACGCCGGCCATGTCGATCGTGGACCCCGACGACTACCCCGAGCGCTCGCTGCGCAAGGACAACAAGGTCGTCGGGTCCGGCCCGTACTCCCTGAAGGCGTACGAGGAGGGGAAGAAGGCGGAACTGGTCAGGAACGACAACTACAAGGGGTTCGCCGACCGGAAGAACGACGCGGTGACCATACGCTACTTCCAGGACTCGGCCGCCATGGTCAAGGCGCTGCGGGACAAGCAGATCGACGTCACCTACCGAGGTCTGGGCGCCGACGACATCATCTCCCTCCAACACAGGGACACCAAGGGCCTCCAGCTCGTCGAGGGCGCCGGCACCGACATCAGCTACCTGGTGTTCAATCCGAAGGACCCGTGGTCCGCCAAGCCGGCCGTGCGCAAGGCCGTCGCGCAGGTCGTCGACCGCGCCGCCATCGCGCACCATGTCTACGAGGACACGGTCGACCCGCTGTACTCCATGGTCCCCAAGGGCCTCACCGGCCACACCACCGGGTTCTTCGACGAGTTCGGCGACCCCAGCGTCGCCAAGGCCCGCAAGATCCTCACCGGCGCGGGCATCACCGAGAAGGTGCCGCTCACCTTCTGGTACACCACCGACCGCTACGGCTCGGAGACGGCCAAGGAGTTCGAGGAGCTCAAGCGGCAGCTCGACGACTCCGGCCTGTTCACGATCACCCTGAAGAGCAGGCCCTGGAAGGCATACGTCGTGGGCTACCAGAAGGGCGAGTACCCGGTCTTCGGGCGTGGCTGGTTCCCGGACTTCCCCGACGCCGACAACTTCATCGCCCCCTTCGTGGGCGAGCAGAACGCGCTCGGCACGCCCTATCCGGAGTCGCAGATCACCAAGGTGCTGCTGCCCGAGTCGCGCCGCGAGGCCGACCGCGCGAACGTGATCACGCAGTTCGAGCGGGCGCAGCAGATCCTGGTGGACGACGCGCGGCTGCTGCCGCTGTGGCAGGGCAAGGTGTACGTGGGCGCCAGCGACGACATCTCCGGCGGTGAGCGGGCGCTCGACCCGTCGACGATCATGATGATGTGGGAGCTGTTCCGGAAGACCAGCTGGTAGGCAGGGCGTTCTTCGGGGCGTGAGCCCGTTGTCAGTGGTCGCCTGTAGGTTCTGAGACCTGGAAGTGACCGCACATCGTGAGGACGTTGACGTGACCGACATCGCCATGCTGCCCGAGTCCTGGCGCGGGGTTCTGGGCGACGAACTGCAGCAGCCCTACTTCAAGGAGCTGACCGAGTTCGTCGAGGAGGAGCGGGCGAAGGGCCCCGTCCATCCGCCGCGCGAGGAGGTCTTCGCCGCGCTGGACGCCACGCCGTACGACAAGGTGAAGGTCCTGATCCTCGGTCAGGACCCCTACCACGGCGAGGGCCAGGGTCACGGCCTGTGCTTCTCGGTCCGCCCCGGGGTGAAGGTCCCGCCGTCGCTGCGCAACATCTACAAGGAGATGCACGAGGAGCTGGGCACGCCGGTGCCGGACAACGGCTACCTGATGCCGTGGGCCCGGCAGGGCGTGCTCCTGCTGAACGCGGTGCTCACGGTGCGCGGTGGCGAGGCCAACTCCCACAAGGGTCGCGGCTGGGAGCGGTTCACCGACGCGGTGATCCGCTCGGTGGCCGGCCGGCCCGACCCCGCGGTCTTCGTCCTGTGGGGCAACTACGCCCAGAAGAAGCTCCCGCTGATCGACGAGACCCGGCACGTGGTGATCAAGGGTGCGCACCCGTCGCCGCTGTCGGCGAAGAAGTTCTTCGGCTCCCGTCCGTTCACGCAGATCAACGAGGCGGTGGCGCGGCAGGGGCACGAGCCGATCGACTGGCGGATCCCGAACCTCGGGTGACGTGGGCGCGGGGGCGCCCGATCGGCGGTGGTCGCGGTTAGCGTCGTAGGCGTCGGTCGGGACAGGCCTGGAGGGCGTGCGGTGGCGGAGCGACAGGAGCAGGCGTCGTCGGACGCCGTGCTGACGCGGATCGGGCAGAGTGTCCTGCTGCATCACGCCGGGGACCGGGAGGAGGCCCGTGGCCGCTTCCTGGCCCTGTGGGCGGAGATCGGCGAGGACGGCGATCCACTGCACCGCTGCACGCTGGCCCACTACATGGCCGACACCCAGGACGACCCCGCGGACGAGCTGGCCTGGGATCTCAGGGCGCTCTCGGCGGCCGAGGAGCTGACGGGGGACCGGCTCGCCGGGCGTGAGGGCGCGCCCGCGGCCCGCGCCCTGTATCCGTCCCTGCATCTCAACCTGGCCGCCGACTACGCGAAACTCGACCACCGCGCGGCCGCCCGGGACCACCTCCACCACGCCCGCACCGCGGCGGACGCCCTCGGCCCCGATCACTACGGCGACGGCGTCCGCTCGGCCATCCAGCGCCTCGCACTGCGGCTGGGGGAGGGCGGGCCCGGCCCGGAGCCGGGCGGCCCGCCGCGCCAGCGGTCGTAGGACGGGCCACCGGGCCGCCGCGGCCGGCTGGGCGTGCGCGGCGCACAACAGCCCGGACGCCGCCGTGCCCGGCACGGCACCGCGCCAGGGACGCCGCGTGTGGTGCTGCGGGATTGCGCTCGCCGATGATCGACGGGGGACGGACGCCTTACCGGGCGTACGTCCGCCCGCGCGCGGTGGCTGCCGGGCCTGCTCCGTGCTCGCCGTGAGGCTGACAGCTCCTTGTCCGCGTGGTGCTGTGCCGGGGTCCCGCGTGTGGTGCTGTGGGGTTGCGCTCGCCGATGATCGACGGGGGACGGGCGTCTCCTCGGGACTACGTCCGCCGGTGCGTGGTTGCTTCCGGGCTGCTGTGGGGCCTGCGCTGTGCCTGCCGCGAGGTTGGCGGCTCACTGTCCGCGTGGTGCTGTGCCGGGGTCCCGCGTGTGGTGCTGCGGGGCTGCACTGGCCGTCGGTCGACGGGGGAGGGGCGCCTCGCCGGGCGTACGTCCGCCCGTGCGTGGTTGCTGCCGGGCCTGCGCCGTGTCCATGGTGCAGGCCCGTTGTGGCTCAGCGGTTGTACGTCTGGCGGCAGATCCTGGTCTCCGGGCTGTCCGGTTTCCAGCCGCCGTACTGCCTGCCGAGGGCACAGAGGTCCGCGTTCGGTGGCAGGGCGTGCTTGGTGCCGGGGAGCTGTGCGCGCGGCGGCGACGCGGGCCGTGGGTGCCGGGGAGCCGCGTGCGCCGGGGCCCGGCTGGGGGAGTGCGCCGGTGCCGGCGGCCGCCGCTTGCCGGGCGGGTCTTCCGGGGACGGCGCCTGGGCCGGGGTGGCGGAGTGGCGCGGGTCGCCGATGTGCTCCAGGGCCTCGCGGGCGGGGGCCTGCACGGCCGCGTGCCCGGCGCCGTCCGGGCGTGGGACCGAGAGCGGGGTGGTGGCGGCCGCCGGGCCGGGCGCGGGCGGCCGCTCGACCGTGACACAGCCGGAGAGGGCCGAGACGGCCGCGGAGACCAGGAGCGTTGCGGTGGTCGTCGTACGATGCACCCGCGCAACTCTGCTGGGTCCGGGCCGTGAGCGGACCGCGGTCGGGCGGAGGATGCCACGGACGGGTGATCCTGGGCCCCGTAAGGGGTGTCTCACCGCGCCCGCCGCTGACGCCGGGTGACGGGTGTCGGCTTCAGTCTCCCGTCGTTCCGTCGATCCGCTCGCGGAGCAGGTCGGCGTGCCCGTTGTGCCGGGCGTACTCCTCGATCATGTGGGTGTAGATCCACCGCAGGTTGAACGGTTCGTCGGTGCGGTTGCTCTTGCGCTGCGACAGCTCGTCCAGGCCGAGGCCCGCGGCGTTGCGGCGGGCGGTCTCGATCTCGGACTGCCAGGTGCCGTACGCCTCCGCCCAGGTGTCCGCCTCGGTGACGTGGAAGTCGCCGTCCGGGTCCTGCTCGTCGTAGTAGATCGGTCCGGGGTCGTCCATCAGGAGCACGTTGCGGAACCAGTGCCTCTCCACCTCGGCCATGTGCCGCACCAGACCCATCAGGGTCAGCTCGGACGGCTCCGCGGACGCGGTCCGCAACTGCTCGTCGGTCAGGCCCTCGCACTTGCGCGCCAGCGTCTGCCGGTGGTACTCCAACCAGCCTTCCAGCATGGCGCGTTCGGAGGCGTTCAGGGCGGGCACTTGTCGTCGCTCGGTCGTCATGCCCCGATCCTGGCCCACAACCGGCCCGTCACACCAAGGGTTTTCCGGCGCCGAACATCCCCTCCAGCAGCTCCCGCAATCCCGCCCGCAACTCCTCCAGTTCCGGCACCCGGGCATGGAACGAACCCGCCACGCAGGAGTACATGAGCCCGTCCGCCCAGGCGACCAGGGACAGCACGTGCCGCTCCGGGGCGGTCGAGCCCATCGCCGTGACCAGCGCGCCGAGTTGGTCACGGAAGCGGGCGCCCGCCGCGTCGAAGTGGGACCGCAGTTCCGGGCGGCGGGTGGCCTCCAGGGCCAGCTCGTAGCGGGCGAGCGTCAGGGCCCGGTTGCGGGTCAGCGCGCGGTGGGTGGCCAGCGCAAGTCCCTCCACCAGCGAGTCGAGACCCCCGGTTCGCGGGTCCGGCATCTCGTGCAGCGCCAGCACCCGCGCCTCCCGCTCGGCCAGCCGCCGCACCGCCAGTTCCAGCAGGGCCTGCCGGGTGCGGGCGAGGTTCGACGTCGAGCCCTGCGGCAATCCGGCCCTCTCGTCGACCGCCCGGTGCGTCAGACCGCGCATCCCGCGCTCGGCGAGCAGGGCGAGCGCGGTGTCGGCGACGAGATCGGCGCGCTGAGCGCTGTCGGGACGTGCGGACATGGGGATCAACCTACCCGGCGACTACACCCGTAGTGCGGCGCACTACATCCGTAGTATCGTCGAGGCGCCGGTTCACTACAGATGTAGTCTCGCTGTGCAGGAGGAGCCATGCCCCAGCAGCCACGCGCCGTCGTCATCGGCGGCGGCATCGCAGGACTCACCGCGGCCGCGGCCCTGCACCTCGGCGGCCGGCAGGTCACCGTGCTGGAACGGGCCCCCTCCCTGGAGCCCGTCGGCGCCGCCATCTCGCTCTCCCCGAACGCCCTGCGCGCCCTGGACGTCCTCGGCATCGGCGACCGGATCCGTGATCTCGCCGCCTGGCAGGGCGAGGGCGGACTGCGCAGCCCGGCCGGCCGCTGGATCACCAGGACGGACGCCGCCGCGGCGGCCGAGCGGTTCGGCGGTCCCCTCGTCCTGCTGCACCGCGCCACCCTGATCGACAGCCTGGCCGCCCTCCTCCCGCCCGGCACCGTCCGCACGGCCGCCGACGCGCGGCTCGCCGACCCCGGGGACGACCACCGCCCGGCCCGCGTGAGCACCCCCAACGGTGAACTGGAGGCCGACCTGGTGGTGGCCGCCGACGGTGTCCACTCCGCCGTGCGCCGCACGCTGTTCCCGGACCATCCCGGGGCGGTCTACGCCGGATTCACCACCTGGCGGGTCGTGATCCCCGTACCCGGCGCCGAGTTCGCTTCCCACGAGACCTGGGGCAGGGGACGCCTGTGGGGCACGCACCCGCTCAAGGACGGCAGGGTCTACGCGTACGCCGCCGCCCTCACGCCTCCCGGACAGCGCGCGGCCGACGACGAGAAGGCCGAACTCCTGCGCCGCTTCGGCCACTGGCACGACCCGATCCCCGCCGTCATCGCCGCCGCCCGTCCCGAGGACGTGCTGCGCCACGACGTCCACCACATCGCCCAGCCGCTGCCCGCCCACCACCGCGGCCGGACCGTGCTCATCGGCGACGCCGCCCACGCCATGCCGCCGAACCTCGGGCAGGGCGGCAACCAGGCCATCGAGGACGCCGTCGTCCTCGCCCATCACGCCGACGACCTCGCCGCCCACACCGCGGCCCGGCTGCCCCGCACGACCATGATCGCCCGCCAGGCCGTCAGGGCCGCGCGGCTCGACATGATGCGCAACCGTGCCGGGATCGTCCTGCGCGACAACGCGATCGCCGCGCTGTCCAGGGTCAGCCCGGACCTGCTCCTGCGCGGATTCGACGGCATCGCCGACTGGCGTCCCCCGCAGCCCCCGTATGCTGCCGTGCAGTCAGGCACGGCAGAGCGGTGAAGGAGCCCACGTGAAGGTCGGCTGCATCGGACTCGGCGACATCGCGCAGAAGGCGTACCTGCCGGTGCTCGGCACCCAACCCGGAGTCGACCTGCACCTGCAGACCCGGACGCCCCAGACGCTCCAGCGGGTCGCCGACAGCCTGCACCTGCCCGCGGAGCGGCGCCACGCCGACCTGGACTCCCTGCTCTCCCAGGACCTCGACGCCGCCTTCGTGCACGCACCCACCGCCGTCCACCCGCAGATCGTCACCCGGCTCCTGGAGGCGGGCGTGCCGACGTACGTCGACAAGCCGCTCGCCTACGAACTCGCCGACTCCGCGCGCCTGGTCGGGCTCGCCGAGAAGCGGAACGTCTCGCTCATGGTCGGCTTCAACCGGCGCCACGCACCCGGCTACGTGCAGTGCGCCGACCACCCCCGCGAGCTGATCCTGATGCAGAAGAACCGCATCGGACTGCCCGAGGTACCGCGCACGATGATCCTCGACGACTTCATCCACGTCGTGGACACCCTGCGGTTCCTGGTGCCGGGCGAGGTCGACGACGTCACCGTACGCGCGCGCGTGCGTGACGGCCTGCTGCACCACGTCGTGCTGCAACTCGCCGGGGACGGATTCACCGCGCTCGGCGTGATGAACCGGCTCAGCGGTTCGACGGAGGAGGTCCTCGAGGTCTCCGGGCAGGACACGAAGCGGCAGGTGGTCAACCTCGCCGAGACCGTCGACCACAAGGGCCAGCCGACCGTGCGCCGGCGCGGCGACTGGGTGCCCGTCGCCCGGCAGCGAGGTATCGAGCAGGCCGTGCTGTCCTTCCTCGACGCCGTACGCGCCGGGAAGGTGCTCAGCGCCCGTGACGCGCTGGAGACCCACGAACTGTGCGAACGGGTGGTACGGACGGTTCTGGAGCGCTCCGGCGCCGCCTGAACGCCCGCAGTCCCTCCGCCGCGCCCAGTACGGCCAGCACCAGCAGCGCGCCGTGCGCGGGCCAGTCGCCGAAGCGGACGTACAGGGTGACGCCGTGCGCGGTCGGTACGTCGTACACGCGCGCGGTGCCCGTGTCCGTGCCCAGCCAGGAGCCGACGCGCTGCCCGCGCGGGCCGTACACGGCGGACACGCCCGTCAGCGTGGCGTGCACCATCGGCCGCCCGGTCTCGGCGGCACGCAGCGCGGCCAGCGAAGCGTGCTGTTCGGGGGCCCAGCTCTGCTGGAAGGTCGACGTCGAGGACTGCGCGAGCAGCACCCGCGCGCCGTCCTGCGCGAGATGCCGGCTCATGTCGGGGAACGCCGTCTCGAAGCAGATCATAGGGCCGACGCGCAGGCCGTGGCCGACGTTCATCACCACCTGCTCGGTGCCCCGCCGGCGGTCCTCACCCGCGGCCCGGCCGACGGAGGTCGCCCAGCCGAGCACCGAGCGGGCCGGGACGTACTCGCCGAACGGGACGAGCCGCATCTTGTCGTAGCGCTCGCCGGTCGGGCCGTCCGGACCGACGAGGACCGAGCTCTTGTATATGCCGGGCTGGTCGGAGCGCCGGGCGTCCACGTTGACCAGCACGTCGGCGCCGGTCGCGCGGGACAGCGCCGCGATCCGCCGCGCCAGGTCCGGCCGGTGGCTCAGGTCGAAGCCGACGCTGCTCTCGCCCCAGACGATCAGGTCGGGGTGCTGCCCCACCAGCCGGCGGGTCAGCTGTTCCTCCAGATCGAACCGCCGCTGCCCGCTGTCGGTGCCGGCCACGACACCCGGCTGCACGACGGCGATCCGGACGTGGCCGTCGACGTCGGGGCGCGGCGCCCACATCCACACCGCGGAGGTCGCCGCGGCCGTGGCCACCAGCCCGGCCACCGCGGGCACCCGGGACGCGCGGACCGCGACGAGCAGCGCGACCGCGACGTTGACGGCCACCACCAGGAAACTCAGCAGCCACACCCCGCCCACGGAGGCCAGCCGCAGCGCCGGCGCTACCTGCCACTGGCTGGAGCCCAGCATGCCCCACGGCCCGCCCAGCCCCTGCCAGGACCGGACGAGCTCGATCGCCAGCCACGCCGACGGCAGCACGACCAGCGCGGCCGCCGCCCGCCCCGGCGAGGGCGTCCCCGCCAGGAACCGCCGTACCAGCCGGCCCCAGGGCGCCCACAGCAGGCCCATGAGCGCGGCGAGCACGACGGTGAACACGTGCAGGTTCGGCAGCAGCCAGTGGAAGACGGCCAGCATGAACCCCAGGCCGCCGAACCAGCCGTCGTACGCCGCCCGCCTCCCGGTCGGAGCGGAGCGGACCAGCAGGATCCACGGGACCAGCGCGACGTAGGCGAACCACCACAGCGAAGGGGCGGGAAACGCGAACACGAACAGGGCACCCGCGAGCGCGGCGAGCACCGAACGCCGCCACGGGGAGGTCAGCCACCGGCCGAACGTCTTCATACGGTGCCCTCCTACCCCCACGGATGGCTCCAGTGTGCGCGCCCCGGAAGATCCCGCCCAGAGGGCCTTGGAGGGGCTGGGAATTCCTGCCTCCGCGCGCGGGCGGCCGGGGTCCTAGGATGATCACATTGGGTGTGGTCGCTCGGTGCTGCGGAGGTCCGAATGAAACGTCTCGTGACAGTCGTCACCGGCGGTGGCCGGGGCATCGGGGCCGCGATCTGCCGGCGGCTGGCGGCCGACGGGCACGACGTGGTCGTGGGGTACGTCGACGACACCGCGGCCGCCGAGGCGGTGGCCGACGAGGTGCTCGAGGCCGGGGCGCGCGGGGTGACCGTGCAGATGGACACCTCGGTGGAGGCGGACGTCGAACGGCTCTTCGCCCTGGCGGAGGAACGGCTCGGGCCCGTCACCGGACTGGTGAACAACGCCGGGGTGAGCGGACCGCTGGGCCGGCTCGCCGACACCGACACCGCCGATCTGCGTCGTGTCGTGGACGTCAACCTCCTGGGCACCCTGCTGTGTTCGCGCCGTGCGGCCCAGCTGATGGCGCCCCGGAAGAACGGCGTGATCGTGAACGTGTCGTCCGCGGCCGCCACACTCGGCAGTCCCGGGGAGTTCGTCCACTACGCCGCGACGAAGGCCGCCGTGGACGCCCTCACCCTGGGCCTGGCCAAGGAACTCGGCCCGGACGGCATCCGCGTCAACGCGGTCGCGCCGGGCATGATCGACACCGGGATGCACGCGGCGATGGGCGACCCGGACCGGGTGCGGCGGGCGGCCGGAAACATCCCGCTGGGCCGGGCCGGCCGGGCGGAGGAGATCGCCGCGGCCGTCGCATGGCTGATGTCACCGGACGCCTCCTACACGACGGGAGCGGTGCTGCGGGTGTCGGGCGGACGCTGAGCCTGAACCGGGTCGCCGGAACGGGCCGGCCCGGGCCGGAGCGGCGACCGCCGGTGGACCGGGGACGTCAGGCGGCCGCGATGAGCTCGTCCCTCATCGCGGTGGCCCACTCGACCACCAGCAGCTCGTACTCCTCGCGCTCCTGGGCCGACAGGGACCCGCCTGAGCGCAGCCACAGCGACCGGATCTGCTCGTTCAGCTCGGCGGCGGACCGCACGGAACCAGGGGCCACTGAATCGGGGAACATGGCCACAGCCTAGGGGCAAGGACTGACACTGCGCTACCGGACGGCTACAGCGGCCGTATGGACTCGGTCACCCGCGCCCGTCCCGGCCGTCGTACCGACCGGGTCGTCGGGTACGCGTACGCGTGCGGTGCCGTCAGTGATTCCGCAGGTGGTGGCGCTTGCGCCAGGCGACCGCCGTGCCGAGCACGGCCGGTACCGCGATGCAGGCCATCGCCAGGAGAAAGGCCGGAGAGGTCGGTGCGGAGGCGCGGGCGCCGGCGACGGCGTAGGCGGCGGTGTTGGGGATCGAGCCGAGGGCCGTGGCGAGGAGGAACGTCGTCCAGCCCATGCGGGAGACGGCGGCGCAGTAGTTGGCGGCCCAGAACGGCACTCCCGGGAAGAGCCGGGCCGCCATCATCGAACGGAAGCCGTGCCGGCTGAGCTGCCCGTCCGCCGCCTTCAGCAGCCGGCCGCGCAGCAGCGGGCGCAGCGCGTCCTGGCCCAGCACGCGGCCGAGGCCGAAGGCCGCCCCGGCGCCCAGCACCGTGCCGGCCAGCGCCGCCGCCAGTCCCAGCTGCGAGCCGAACAGCGCGCCCGCGGCCAGGTTCAGTAGCGGCCGCGGCACGAACGCCACCGTGCACAGGCAGTACGCCGCGGCGAACACCACCGCCGCGACGGCCCCGCCCAGCTGCGGTGGCCAGCCGTGTGCCAGCAGTCTCTGCGGCTCGAAGAGCAGCACGGACACTCCGGCCGCCGTGAGCAGGACGAGCAGGAGGGAGAGCCGCGCCCAGGGCGACAGCAGCACACGCGCCCAGCGGGCGGAGAGGCCGGCCGGCGGGGCGGACGGAACGACCGGGACCGGCGGGGCCGTGGGGACGGCGACGGCCGGCTCGGTGGCGGCGGCCCGGGGAGAGGCCGTGGCGGTGCCCCCAGAGCGGGTGGTGGCATCGAGCATTCGGTGACATTAGCGGACGGATACGAGTGAGCGCCGGATGGCCCGGCTCACGCGTGCGCCGAGTGCGCACGCCATCGGCGTCTCGGCCAAGTCCCCGAGCCCCCGGCCCTCCTGTCCTGAGAACCGCTCGCCGCCCAAAAACCGTTCGACGGGCGGCCGGGTGTCGTGAATGATCGGTCCCATGTTCCGGCACGCCTTCGTCCTCGCAGCATCCGCGGTAGCGGATGCCCCGGAGGCTGCCGTCCTGATCCTCGTCGCCGCAGTCGACGGCGCCCGAAGCTGACCCTCCCCGGATCGTCCGGCGGACCCCTCAGGGGGAGGGTCGGCCATCCCGTGGGGTCCCGCAGCATCTACCAGGCTTCGAGGTACAGCCATGCCCAAGACGGCGTACGTACGCACCAAACCGCACCTGAACATCGGCACGATGGGCCATGTCGACCACGGCAAGACCACGTTGACCGCCGCCATCACGAAGGTGCTGGCCGAGCGCGGCTCCGGCACCTTCGTCCCGTTCGACCGCATCGACCGGGCCCCGGAGGAGGCCGCGCGCGGCATCACCATCAACATCGCGCACGTCGAGTACGAGACCGACACCCGGCACTACGCGCACGTGGACATGCCGGGCCACGCCGACTACGTCAAGAACATGGTCACCGGGGCCGCGCAGCTCGACGGCGCGATCCTCGTCGTCTCCGCGCTCGACGGGATCATGCCGCAGACCGCCGAACACGTGCTGCTCGCCCGGCAGGTGGGCGTGAACCACATCGTCGTCGCCCTCAACAAGGCCGACGCCGGCGACGAGGAGCTCATCGACCTCGTCGAACTGGAGGTCCGCGACCTGCTCACCGAGCACGGCTTCGGCGGCGACGCGGTACCCGTCGTACGGGTCTCCGGGCTCCGCGCCCTGGAGGGCGACCCGCGCTGGACGGCGTCGATCGAGGCGCTGCTCGACGCGGTGGACACCTACGTGCCGATGCCCGAGCGGTACCTGGACGCGCCGTTCCTGCTGCCGGTGGAGAACGTGCTCACCATCACCGGCCGCGGAACCGTGGTGACGGGCGCGGTCGAGCGCGGCACGGTCCGCGTCGGCGACCGGGTCGAAGTCCTGGGTGCCGGTCTGGAGACGGTGGTCACCGGACTGGAGACCTTCGGCAAGCCCATGGAGGAGGCCCAGGCCGGGGACAACGTGGCGCTGCTGCTGCGCGGGGTGCCGCGTGACGGGGTCCGCCGCGGCCACGTCGTCGCGGCGCCGGGCAGCGTGGTCCCGCGCCGCCGCTTCGCCGCGCGGGTGTACGTGCTGTCGGCGCGCGAGGGCGGCCGTACGACACCGGTGTCCACCGGCTACCGGCCGCAGTTCTACATCCGCACGGCGGACGTGGTGGGCGACGTCGACCTCGGCGAGGCAGCCGTCGCGCGGCCCGGCGACACGGTCACGATGACGGTGGAGCTGGGGCGCGAGGTGCCCCTGGAGCCGGGGCTGGGGTTCGCCATCCGTGAGGGCGGCCGCACCGTCGGCGCGGGGACCGTGACCGCCATCGTGTGAAGGGGACCGCCGGGGCCGGGGACCGCCGGCCGGTGCTTGCCGGCCGGCGGTCCCCTCGCCGCCTCTCGCGTGACGGCGGCGTCCGGTGCGTGACGGGGCCGTCCGGGGTGTGACGGCCCGGCACAATGGACGCGTGAACGAGCCGATACCCGTGACCCGAGCCGTCGATCACGGGACCGCCAAGCTGATGCCCGACGTCGACCGCGAGCGGGCCTGGCTGCTGACCGTGGACGGTGCGCCGCAGTCGTACGTCGACCTGGACGCGCCCGCCCACCTGGAGTTCGAGTACGCGCGGCGGCTCGGCCACGCCCTGGACACGGTCGCGCGGCCGGGCTCCCCGCTGGACGTGCTGCACCTCGGCGGGGGCGCCCTCACCCTGCCGCGGTACGTGGCCGCGACCCGGCCCGGCTCCCGGCAGGACGTCGTCGAGGCCGACCGCGGACTGCTGGAGATGGTCGTCGCCCACCTGCCGCTGCCGGACGGCGCCGACGTCTCGCTGCACACCGCCGACGCCCGCGCCTGGCTGGAGGCCGCCCCCGACGACTCGGCGGACGTCCTGATCGCGGACGTCTTCGGCGGCTCCCGCGTCCCGGCCCACCTCACGTCCCTCGGCTACGTCCGCGAGGCGGAGCGCGTGCTGCGCCCCGAAGGGGTCTACCTCGCCAACCTCGCCGACGCCGCCCCGTTCGCCTTCCTGCGTTCCCAACTCGCCACCCTCGCTGCGGTGTTCGAGGAGATCGCGCTGATCGCCGAACCCGCGGTGCTCCGCGGCCGCCGCTTCGGCAACACGGTGCTGATCGCCGCGCACCGCCCGCTCGACGTGGCCGCGCTGACCCGGCGGACCGCCTCCGACGCGTTCCCCGCCCGCGTCGAACACGGCGCCGCGATACGGGAGTTCACCGGGGATGCCGGGCCGGTGCGGGACGACGAGGCCGTGCCGTCGCCCGAGCCTCCGGACGGCGCGTTCGGCATCGGCTGATCAGCGCGGCCGGGCGCCGCCACGAGTGTCGCTCAGCCGCCGGTCGGGGTTCCGTGCAGCCGGACCGTGCCGAGGATCTTCATGATGGTCGCGGTGGGGACCTCCTCGCCCACGCCCTTGGCACCGTAGAAGTTCCAGGACACGAAGTCCCCGGCGGAGTTCTTGAAGCCGAAGGAGAGCGCCTTGCCGTCGCTCGCGCACTTGCCCTTCTGGGGCGTGTTGTTCGACTGGGCCCAGGCGATACTGCCCTGGATGCCCGACGTGGTCGTGTAGGGCTTGGCCTTCTGGTCGAACGTCAGGCTCTTCTTGTCGGGCTGCGTGTAGCCGCCGTAGACCCACCAGCCCACGGTGTTCACGGCCACCTCGTTGGTGTCCTTGGCGCCGTCGGCACCCTTGGTGCCCACCGCGGCGAGCGACGTGTCCTCCTCGCGGCCGTCCTTGTCGTCGTCGGACGTGCACCACTTGGACTTGTACTCGGCCACGCCGGACATGATGGTGATCAGCTTGCCGTCCTTGTGCTCCTCGAAGCCGATGCTCACCCCCGGCGACTGGACCTCCCAGTCGGCCGGGACGTCGAAGGCGATGCCCCGCTTGGGGTTCACGACGACCTTCCAGCCGGGGATCGTCGGCTTCTCGGTCTCCGTGCCGCGCGGATTGTCGACCGAGCCCGAGTCCGAGGCGCTCGGGTCGGCGGAGGCCGAAGTGGTGGGCGACGGGCTCGACTTGGCGTCGTTCGACCCGCCGTCGGCCTTGTCGTCCTTGTTCCCGCCGAGAACCAGGAAGCCGGTCACACCGGCGGTCAGGGCCACAGCCGTGACGCAGAGGATCGCGATGAGCCTCGTCCGGTTGCCGCCTCCGCCCGGCTGCTTCGGCGACTGGGGACCGCCTATCTGTGTGGGCGCACCCCACTGCGGTTGCTGGGCATATGGGTTGGGCTGCTGGTAACCGGGCTGCTGATAGGGATTCGGCTGTTGGTATCCCGGCTGCTGGTACGGGTTGTTCTGCGGGTTCTGCTCGCCCCCGGGCGGCTGCTGTCCTGGCCACATGGCCAGCAACCCTAGTGGCGCCAGGGACACGATTCGGTCACCGCCCTTTGTCAGGGACGTACCAGTAACGGGTGCGGATACCGGCCCGTCCGGTCTGGCCCGAACGGCCTACTGGTGAGTAACATTCTGGTATGAGCGCTGACCAGATGTCGATCGGCGAGATGCTCGCCGCGACCGTGCCGATGGCCCGGACCCTGAATCTCGAGTTCCTTCAGACCACGCCGGAGAAGGCGGTGGTGACCCTGCCGGACCAGGCCGACTACCACAACCACGTGGGCGGGCCGCACGCCGGCGCGATGTTCACGCTGGGGGAGTCCGCGAGCGGGGCCATCGTGCTGGCAGCGTTCGGCGACCAGCTCTCCCGTGCCGTGCCGCTCGCCGTGCGGGCCGAGATCGCCTACCGGAAGCTGGCCATGGGGGCCGTCACCGCCACCGCGACCCTGGGCCGTCCCGCCGCCGACGTCGTCGCGGAACTGGACGCGGGGCAGCGGCCGGAGTTCCCGGTGCCGGTCGAGATCCGGCGCGCGGACGGTGCCGTCACGGGAGAGATGACCGTCGTCTGGACCCTGCGGCCCAACGGCTGAGCGGCCGCCGCCGCCCTCCACACGGCCGCGGAGCGCCAGGCGGACATCCGGCGATCCCCGAGCATCGGGCGAGCCCCCGAGCCGGCGTTCCCGTCCGCCCGGTCGCGGACGGGAGCGCCGGCGCGATCCGCGGGAGCCGCCCGGCCGGGCCGAACCGGTAGGCTTCCCGGGGGTGCGTCTTCGTGGCGCTCCGCAGCACATGCACGCGAAACGGGGAGGAACCGGCGGTGCACGTCCAGGAATGGCTCGACACGGTACCCGCGGCCGCCGTCTACGCCGTGGTCGGCCTGGTCATCGGTCTGGAGAGCCTGGGCATTCCGCTGCCCGGCGAGATCGTCCTGGTCTCCGCGGCCCTGCTGTCCTCGCAGCACGCGGGCATCAACCCGGTCGTCCTCGGCGTGTGCGCCACCGTCGGCGCGGTCGTCGGCGACTCCATCGGCTACGCCATCGGCCGCAGGGGCGGCAGGCCGCTGCTCGCCTGGCTGGGGAAGAAGTTCCCCAAGCACTTCAGCGAGGGGCACATCGCGACCGCCGAGCGCTCCTTCGAGAAGTGGGGCATGTGGGCGGTCTTCTTCGGCCGCTTCGTCGCCCTGCTGCGCATCTTCGCCGGCCCCCTGGCGGGCGTGCTGCACATGCCGTACTGGAGGTTCCTCGTCGCCAACGTCCTCGGCGGCATCTGCTGGGCGGGCGGCACCACGGCGGTCATCTACTACGTGGGTGTCGTGGCCGAGTCCTGGCTGAAGAAGTTCTCCTGGCTCGGCCTGGTGGCGGCCGTGCTCTTCGGACTCGGCTCGATGCTGGTGCTCAAGCGCAGGGCGAAGAAGGCGCAGGCGGGCGCGCAGAGCGAGACCGAGGAGCCGGAGACGGTTCCCGCCGGGGAGTAGCCGGGCGCCCCGGAGGGGGCGCGGGTGCTGGGCCCTACGCGTGCACCTCGCGGTGCGCCTGCGCGAGCTGCGTGTACATCGTGCCGTTCAGGGTGATCCCCTGACGCTCCTCCTGCGTCAGCTCCCGCCTGACCTTCGCGGGGACGCCCGCGACCAGCGATCCCGGCGGCACCCGCATGCCCTGCGGCACCAGTGCCTGCGCCGCCACCAGGGATCCAGCGCCGATCACCGCGCCGTTCAGCACGGTCGCCCCCATGCCGATCAGGCAGTCGTCCTCGACGGTCGCGCCGTGCACCACGGCGTTGTGCCCGATGGAGACGCGCTCGCCGACGTCGACCGGGAAGCCGGGGTCGGCGTGCAGCGTGCAGTTGTCCTGGGCATTGCTGCCCGCGCCGACGGCGATCCGCTCCACGTCGCCGCGCAGCACCGCGCCGTACCAGACGCTCGCGCCCGCGCCCAGTGCCACGTCGCCGATCACGGTGGCCGTGGGCGCCACGAACGCCTCCTCGTCCACCTGCGGCTCGCGGCCGCCGATGCCCGCGATCAGCGCCTTGTCCGTCATCCTCGTTCTCCCTTTCGCCGCATGGGTCCGACGGCACCGTACGTCATCCGGTAGGGCGAAGATCACAGACGTGCGGCGCCATGGCGTGGCCCGGGCTGAGTACGGTGAGCGGGTGCCCACGCGTAGGAACACGTTCTCATCATGGTGGCGCCGCCTCGCGCAGCGCGCCGTCCACGCGGGCTGGGCCTGGGTGCAGCGCACGGGTTCCGTGACGGCCGAGCGGCCCGGACGCCTCCGCTTCGGCTCGATGGGAACGGGTACCAGGCTGGCCTTCCCGCTCGGCACGGTCTTCGGCGAACCGTGGATCCACCTGGGAGCGCACTGCATCGTCGGCGAGCAGGTCACGCTGACCGCCGGTCTGATGCCCGACCTGGACCTCGGCCCGGAGCCGATCCTGCGCATCGGTGACGGGGTGGTGCTCGGCCGCGGCAGTCACGTCATCGCCGACACCACGGTCACCATCGGCAGCGACTGCTACTTCGGCCCCTACGTCTACGTCACCTCCACCAACCACTCCTACGACGACCCGCACCAGCCCATCGGCAAGCAGTGGCCCCGGATGGAGCCGGTGGAGATCGGCCCCGGCTGCTGGATCGGCACCGGCGCGGTGATCCTGCCCGGCGCGCGGATCGGGCGGAACGTCGTGGTGGCGGCCGGCGCGGTGGTGCGCGGCGAGGTCCCCGACCACGCGGTGGTCGCGGGGGCGCCCGCCCGGGTCGTACGCCGCTGGACCGCCACCGAGGGCTGGCAGCCGCCGTTGCGGACCCCGGCCCCGGTGCCGATACCGCACGGCATCACCCCGGAGCAGTTGCTGGCACTGGCGGAGCTGGACGAGGAGAGCGCTGCCCGGCTGGCCGAGTGGGACGAGGAGTCCGGTTACCGGCTGGCCGGGCTGGAGACCGAGGGCGGCTGATCCGGCCCCGGACGGCCTTCGGCCGGCCCGGGGAATCAGCCCGTCGCCAGCAGCAGGGTGCCCACCAGCGCCAGACCCGCTCCGGCCGCCTGGACGGCCCGCAGCCGTTCGCTGAGGAAGCCGCGGGCGGCGAGCGCGGTCACCACCGGGTAGAGGGAGGCGAGGACGGCGGCCACCGTGACCGGGCCGTGCTGGGCGGCGACGCAGTACGTGCCGTTGGCGGCGACGTCCGCGAGGCCGACGAAGCCGAGCGCGGGCAGTGAGCGCCAGGGGAATCCGGCCTCGGGCAGTACGGGCCCGCCGCGCCGTGCGGAGGCGTACAGCGCGGCGCCGCCCGCCGCCACGTTGGTCACGCGCTGCACGAAGAGCGCGAGGAACAGGCCGGTGACGGTGGTGGAGGCCTCGGCGATCAGCGCGAACACCGTGCCGAAGCCGAGGGCCGCGACCAGGGTCAGCCCGATCGCCCGCCGCTGCACGGCGGCGCCTCCCAGACGCGGCCCGCCCGCGAGCACGACACCGGTGACGGCGACCGCGATCCCCGCGACCTGGAGCAGTCCCGGCCGCTCGCCCAGCACCAGCCCGACGGAGATCGGCACGGCCACGCCGAGCGAGGCCAGCGGCGAGATCACGCCCATCGGGCCGAGGGCGAGCGCCTTGTAGAAGGAGAACATCGCGACCGGGCCGACCAGGCCGGCGGCGAACGCGAACCACAGCCGCGGTCCGGCCTCGCTCCAGCCGCCGGTGGCGACGACGATCACGCCCAGCACCGCCGCCGCGACGGACTGGGAGACCACGACGACCGTCAGCGCGGGCATGCGCCGGGTGAGCAGTCCGCCGCCGAAGTCGGCCAGCCCCCACAGGAGGCTGGTGGCCAGGGCGAAGAATGCTGTCACGGCGTGCCTCGCAGTACAGTTCGGTGAACGATCGGGTGCAACCCACCGTAGTTCAGCGAAGTAAACTCTGTCATCCAGAATATTGGACGGAATGTGTCGGACCTCGAACTGCTGACCCAGTCCCTGGCGCGCAACGTCAAGCGCTGGCGTACCGAGCGGGGCTTCACCCTGGACACGCTCGCCGCACGCGCGGGAGTCAGCCGCGGCATGCTCATCCAGATCGAGCAGGCCCGCACCAACCCCAGCCTCGGCACCGTCGTCAAGATCGGTGACGCGCTCGGCGTCAGCATCACCAGCCTGCTCGACTACGAGCAGGGCCCCCGGGTCCGCGTCGTCCCGGCCGACCAGGCCGTCCGCCTGTGGCACACCGACGCCGGCAGCTACAACCGGCTCCTGGCGGGTGTCGAGGCGCCCGGTCCACTGGAGATGTGGGAGTGGCGCCTGATGCCCGGCGAGGGCAGCCCCTCCGACCCGCACCCCGCCGGCACCGTCGAACTGGTCCATGTCACCGCGGGGGAGCTGACGCTCACCGTCGACGCGGTGGAGTACCGCGTGCCGGCGGGCGCGAGCGCCTCCTTCGAGGCCAACACCCCGCACACGTACGCCAATGACGGCGCAGAGCCGATGGACATGGTGATGGCCGTGTCGGTCCCGCCCGTGCACTGAGACGCCCCGTCGTACAGCCCGGCGCTGCTGTTAGCGTGCGGTCATGCGCGCACCCATCGGGAACTTCGACCAGGCCACACCCGCCCCCGACTGCCTCGACGAGCTGATCCGCCCGGTCGCCGACGCCGTACGCCACTGGCACGGCGGTGTCCCGGCCGACCAGATCGTCTACGTCGAGACCGACCCGGAGTGGGCCGACACCGCCGTCTTCGTCGAGCACTACGGCCCGGAACTGCTGGAGACCTCCGCGAACTGTGTGGTCGTGGCGGGCCGGCGCGGCGGCGAGACCCGGCTGGCCGCCTGCCTCGCCCTGTCCGCCACCCGCGTCGACGTCAACGGCGTCGTGCGCCGCCAACTCGACGCCCGCAAGGCCTCCTTCGCGCCCATGGAGGTGGCGACCGGGGAGACCGGCATGGAGTACGGCGGCATCACGCCCATCGGACTCCCCGCCGACTGGCCCCTTCTGGTCGACTCCCGCGTCGTCGACCTGCCCTACGTCCTCGTCGGCAGCGGGCGGCGCCGCGGCAAGCTCCTGGTGCCGGGCAAGGCGTTCGCGCAACTGCCCGGCGCGGTGGTGCTGGACGGGCTCGGGGTCTGATCCCGCCCGCGGCGCTCAGGCCGGCGCGTGGTGGGCGAGGCGCAGATGCGGATCGGCCTCGCCGGGGGCCGGGGCCGGGTCGGCGTGGACCAGGGCCGCGGTGAGGCCGGGTACGGCGTGGAGCAGGGCGTGCTCGGCCTCCACGGCGGTGGCGTGGGCCTGGCGCACGGTCGCCTCGCCGTCCACGACCACCGCGACCTCCGCGCGCAGCCGGTGGCCGATCCAGCGCAGCCGGAGCTCGCCGACCGCCCGCACGCCCGGCACCTCGCTCAGCGCCCGTTCGGCGCGGTCCACCAGGGCCGGGTCGACGGCGTCCATCATCCGCCGGAACACCTCGCGGGCCGCGTCGCGCAGCACCAGCGCGATGGCCGCCGTGATCGCCAGCCCCACGATCGGGTCGGCGGCCCGCAGCCCCAGGGCCGAGCCGGCGGCGCCCAGCAGGACGGCCAGTGAGGTGAAGCCGTCCGTGCGCGCGTGCAGCCCGTCGGCCACCAGCGCGGCCGAGCCGATGGCGCGGCCCACACCGATCCGGTGGCGGGCCACCCACTCGTTGCCCGCGAACCCGACGAGGGCCGCCAGGGCGACCGCGGGCAGGTGCTCGACGGGGCGCGGATCGAGCAGCCGCTGGAAGGCGGCCCAGGCGGAGAAGGCGGCGGACGCGGCGATGGTCACCACGATCACCAGGCCCGCCAGGTCCTCGGCGCGTCCGTAGCCGTAGGTGAAGCGCCGGGTCGCCGCGCGGCGGCCCAGCACGAAGGCGATTCCCAGTGGTACGGCCGTCAGGGCGTCCGCCGTGTTGTGCACCGTGTCGCCGAGCAGCGCGACGGAGCCGGACGCGACCACCACCACCGCCTGGGCGAGCGCCGTGGCGCCGAGCACGGCCAGCGAGATCCACAGCGCCCGCATGCCGCGGGCGGAGGACTCCAGCGCGCGGTCCAGCCGGTCGGCGGAGTCGTGGGAGTGCGGGGCGAGGAGGTGTGCGAGGCGGTGGCGGAGAGAGCGCCCGTGCGCGGACTCGTGCTTGGGTCCGTGGTGGTGCCCGCGGTGGTGCCGGTCGGTCACGTGGTTCCCCTTCCGTGCGCGCGGAGGTGGACGTGTGACGCCCACGACGCCATTATGTGCTTATGAGCGCACGCATGCACCTGTCACCTGCGCACGATGCGCACCCGCGCACCCCGGGCGAGGATCAGTTGGCGCTGGCCGCCGAACTCCTCGCCCTGCTCGGCGACCGCACCCGGCTCGCCCTGCTGCACGCGCTGACGTCCGGCGAGGCCGACGTCACCACGCTCACCGAGGCGTGCGGGGCGGCCCGTCCGGCGGTCAGCCAGCATCTGGCGAGGCTGCGGCTGGCCGGGCTGGTGAACACGCGCAAGGAGGGCCGCCGGGTCGTCTACTCCCTGCGCGACGGTCACCTGCGCCGGCTGGTGGCCGAGGCGCTGAACGTCGCCGACCACCGGCTCGGCGACCGGTCCCTCCACGGCTGAGGCGCCCCTACCGGCTCGGCGACCGGCCCCTCCACGACTGAGGCGCCCCCACAGGTGAGGGCGGCCGGTCCCGGAAAGCGGCGGCGAAGGTCAGCCCAGACGGGGGATCTCGATGGCCGGGCAGCGGTCCATGACCATGTCGAGGCCCGCCGCACGGGTGCGCTCGAAGGCGGCTTCGTCGACCACCCCCAGCTGCAACCAGACGGCCTTCGCGCCCTTGGTGACCGCCTCGTCGGCGACCTGGCCGGCGAGATCGCTGTTGACGAACACGTCGACCACGTCCACGTCGAACGGGATGTCCGCGAGGGAGGGGTACCCCTGTTCGCCGTGCACCGTCTCCGCCTTCGGGTGGACCGGGACCACACGCTTGCCGAAGCGCCGCAGCACCTCGGCGACGCCGTACGCGGCCCGGCCGCGGTTCGAGGACAGGCCCACGACCGCCCAGGTGTCACCGTGTTCGGTCAGGATCTTCCGGATGGTCGCAGCGTCGCCGTACACCAGGGGTCTCCTCGTCTCGGGAAGGGTTGCCGTCCGGGCAACGACGGCCGCCGCCCGGCGATTCCCGGCCGGCACGGAACCCGCCGACCTGTCCGGAACGTGCGGCCTCGGCCTGCGCGCGGCCGTCCGGCGGCCTACGCTCGGGCCGTGCTGCGCATCATCGACGCCCGAACCGGCGAGCCCGTGGACGCCGCCCCCGCCCGCCGCGGGCTGACCCGTGTCGAGGCGCACGCGTCGGGCTGCGACGCGTCGGGCCTGCGCGTGCTGCTGGTCGCCGACATCCTCGTCCGCGCCCTCGAACTGAGCGGCACGCCCGTGTGGTCGCTGTTGTCCGGCGGCCGGGAACAGGCGCAGGAACTGCGAGCGGCGGCCGCCGCCCTCGGCATCCGGCCCTTCGAGGACGGCCGCGGCGCCGGCACCGCCCCGGGCGAGGCCCAGATCGTCCATGTGGCCGTCGAGGGCGCCGATACCGCGACCGGGGGCGTCCGGATCGCCGTCGCGCCCGTCGACGCGACGGTGCCCGCCGTCCCCGCGCGCGACGACGACCCCGCCGCCTGGCGCCTGGCACTGCTCGCCCGCCGCCACACCCGGCCCGTACGGCTGGACGAGGCCGCGCTGGACGACGCCCGCCGGACTCTGGCGCGATGGCGCGCGGCGGTCGCCGACTGGGCGCGGCGGCCCTCCCGGCCGGTCCCCGACGAGGTGCGCGGACGGCTACGCGGCGCCTGGGAGGACGACCTGGACGTGCCGGCGGTCCTGCGGGTGCTGGAGTGGGCCGGGACCGATCCGGACCTGGCGGACGGGGCGCGCTTCGAGACGTACGCGTACGCGGACCGGCTGCTCGGCCTCGACCTCACGCGCGACCTGGGGCGTGCGGCGTGATCGCCCGCGCGGGAGCCGGCCCGCTGCGCCGCCTGGTCGTCCTGCGGCACGCCAAGTCCGCCTGGCCCGAGGGCGTCGCCGACCACGACCGCCCGCTCGCGCCCCGCGGCCGCCGGGACGCGCCGGCGGCGGGTCGCGCGCTCGCCGAGGCCGACTGCCTCCCCGACTTCGCGCTGTGCTCCACCGCGCTGCGTGCCCGGCAGACCTGGGAACTGGCCTCCGCCCAGTGGGGCACCCCACCGCCGGTGCGCTACGACCGCCGGCTGTACGCCGCAGACGCCCCCGATCTGCTCGCCGCCGTGCGTGAGGCGCCGCCCGAGGTCGGGACGCTGCTCCTGCTCGGCCACAACCCGGGCCTGGAGGAACTGGTCCTGGAACTGGCCGGGGACGGTCTGGACGACACGCTGGACCGGCTCCGGGCGAAGTTCCCGACCTCCGCGATCGCCATCGTGTCCTGGCACGGCCCCGGCTGGCCGTCCCTCGCCCCGGGCGCCGCCCTCCTGACGGACCTGACCGTGCCGAGGGGCGCCAAGAAACGGCGGTGAACGCGGGCGTGCCCGGCGGCCCGTTCTCCCTCCGGCCGGCCGGAGCGAACCCTCCTGCGGCACCCGCGTGGGCGCCGCATAGGCTGGACCGATGCAGGACGAGTACCGCACAGTCGCGCGCGCGGGCGTGCACGAGACCGAGATCAACCGCTCGCGCTTCCTGTGCGCTCTCGCCCCGGCGGCCACCGAGCGGGAGGCCCAGGACTTCGTCGCCGCCGTCCGCAAGGAGCACGCCGACGCCACGCACAACTGCTGGGCGTACGTCATCGGCGCCGACGCCGGGATCCAGAAGGCGAGCGACGACGGCGAGCCGGGCGGAACCGCCGGCGTCCCCATGCTCCAGATGCTGCTGCGCCGCGACATGCGGTACGTCGTCGCCGTCGTCACCCGTTACTACGGCGGCGTCAAGCTCGGCGCGGGCGGGCTCATCCGGGCCTACGGCGGAGCCGTCGGCGAGGCGCTGGACACGCTCGGGACCCGCACCCGCCGCAGGTTCCGCATCGCCACCGTGACCGTGGACCACCAGCGGGCCGGCAAGGTGCAGAACGACCTCAGGGCCACCGGGCGCGAGGTGCGGGACGTGCGCTACGGCGAGGCCGTCACCATCGAGATCGGCCTGCCGGACGCCGACGTGGACGCCTTCCGGGGATGGCTCGCGGACGTCACGGCCGGCACCGCCGGGTTCGAACTGGGCGGCGAGGCCTACGGAGATGCGTGACACATCGGGCATATCGCGCCAATCTGCCTGCCCGGTGTCGTGCATGACGGTCGATACGGGAGTAACCGAGAGGTTCATCCCCGTGGTGATCGAGAAGCGGGAACCGTTGCGACAGCGCACTACACCGGTGCCGTGAGGGGGAGGAGCCGGGGGTGGCCATCGCGGAGCGGAGCGGACCGCCGACGCTGATCGTGCGGTCGCCGGACGCCGTGGCCCGGCTGACGGCGGAGGGCGTCGTGTGGGAGGAGGGTGCCACCGTTACCCGCATTCCCTACCTGGCCGTCGTCGACGCCACCGTGGAGGCGGTCGGCGGCCGGCGGTTCCGGCTGCGTGTCGAGGTCGCCGATCGTGCCCGTGGCCGGTCCGGAGGGTACGAGCTGGAGTGCGGCGTCCGCGCCGCGCAGACATTTGTATGCGCCCTGCTCGCGCACCGCGCCGTTCTCCCGGCGACCGGGGCGATCCCGGCTGTCACGACCGAGCGGCGCACGTCGGCCCCGCTGAGCCGATACACCCGCGGGGAGCTGGGCCTTCGCGTGCTGCTGGTCGCTGTCGTGCTGAACTTCCTGGCCCTCGTGGCGTCTGGGCGGTACCTGGCCGCCGTTCTGAGCTGCTTCGGATTCTTCGCCTGGTGGGGTTGCGCCGATCTCGCGGCCCACATCTTCTCCCTCGCGCGCCCCGCTTGGTTATCCATCGCCCGGGGAGTGCAGGTGGAGGCCCACTACGTCAGGTCCGACCTGCGCCATTCCACGAGCGGCCGGATGTGGCACATGTGGGTGTATGAGTACACGGATCTGGACGGCGGGGTTCACGAGTACGTCACCGGCTCCTCATCACGCACCGCGCAGCCCCCGCGAACCAGAACGGTCACCATCGTCCCCGGTACCAAGGACAGCGCCCGCTCGCGGGCCGACGCCGTGCTCACCCTGCTGATCGTGTTGCCCGCCCTTTTGTTGGGCCTGGTGATCGTGAGCATCGCGGCTGTCGTGGCGATGCCTGGGGTGCTGCTGCTCGGGCTCGGTTAGGCCGTTGCTGATGGCTCCGGGACGGTGTCTCGGAGCCAGATGATGACGGCAGCTGCGGTCAGGGTGCCGTTGAAGATGTAGTCGCGCCTGTCGTACCGGGTGGCGACCGCGCGAAACTGCTTCCACGACCCGGCCTTTACGGCGGCGGTTGGCACGTTGGTCATCCGGCTCGGCGATGGCCGACTTGATACCACGACGCCGCAGCTCGGCGCGATTGTCGCGGCTGGAGTACGCCTTATCCCTCGGTCGTCGTTCTGAGCCCCTGTGCGAGTTCGTTCAGGACCATCTCGTGTGCGTACAACGTAGGCTTCTACCCCCATGGTTCAGACCAACGGTACGTGCGCGACCGCCCGTGAGCAGCGCAGTTTCTCGTGTCCTGATGGCGGAGCCATCTGATGCAGGCGGCAGGCTCTCCGTCGATCCCGTGCAGCGTCTTCTAGGCGGGTCGTTCCCCGAGTGAGTGTCTAACTGCGTGACAACGCAGACGGACCGCGGCGGTCAAACGCGGACGCCTGCGCACCAGCACACCAGAACAGGGGCACTCCGGCCCGAGGTCGGACGCCTATTCAAGGTGCTTCGGGACGAATGCGTCGTACTGCAATCCAATGCGGAACTGTGGTCGCACTCCGTTAAGGTGCGCCGCATGACCAGCAATGCCCCGGCCTGCCCCGACTGTGGCCGACTCATGGAGTCTGCTGGCCTCGTGCTCTCCAGGCGGGAGGGCGATGGCCGGCGGACTTGCCGTGCGCTGTGGAGGTGTGCCGGTCGGCATTTCTGGTGGAACTGGGCCGACCGGCCGGAGGACCCACTGGAGGTTTGTCCGGTGCCGGGGCTGTTCCACTGACATCCAACGCCGACATCAACGGCTACGAACAGCTGCGGTTGTCAACGGTCGGTCGTGGCCTCAGTGCACGTAGAAAGCCCCATCACGCTAGGGACGGTTCGAACTCCTGAAGCGGGTGTCGCAGGTTCGAATCCTTCCGGGGGCACAGAGAAAAGGGCCAGCTCAGGAGGGGTATCTCCCAGGCTGGCCCTTCGTCATGTTCTGAGCCGCGTACCACACGTGTGCCACTGGAGTCCGCGTGGAGTCCGCATCCCCTGGGCGGGGGGTCTCCTCCACCGTCGCGGATCACGGCCCGGCGGCCGCCCGCCCCGGCGGAGCGGGGCGTCAGGTCAGCGGTAGTGCTCGATGCTCTCCCCGCTGCTGTTGCAGGCTCCCGGGTCGGTCGTCGCCGGCGGCCGTTCCTTGAGGATCCGTCGGGCGCGAACCTCTCCCCAACTGATCTCGTACCAGGACGCCGTTGCCGGACCGAGCTCCTCCGCCAGGGGACCGAGGACGCAGGACCGCATGGGCTCTCTCAGCCTGTCCAGAGCCGGGACCGCGTCCGCCGAGAGACCACGCACGTAGTCCAGGTCGAACTTGCGGGTCTTCTCGTACCGCCGCACGTTGTTCTCGGCGATCAGCCCGTCGGGAGAGGCCAGGCCGAAGGCGAGGGCCCCGGCAGCGGCCGACGCGGCGACGGCGCGGGGCAGCCAGCGTGCGCCCCAGACTCCGGCGGCCATGATCAGCAGGATGACCAGGCCGAGCCACAGCTCCACGGTCACGACGGAGATCCGCAGCCGCGTCAGCCCGTACGCCTCGACGTACATGTCCATGCGCCGTACCGCCGAAGCGACCACGACCAGGGTGAGTGCGCACAGGGTGCCGAGAACCCCCCGCACCAGGTTCCGGTCACCTGGCCCGCCGCGCGGTGCCCAGCGCAGCGCGAAGACGATGACCAGGAGGGTGAGGAGCGTTGCGAGCAGGAGTTGCCAGAAGCCCTGCCGCGCGTACTCGGAGTAGGTCTGACCGGTCTCGTCCAGGACAGCCTTGTATCCGCCGAAGAGGACGGCGAGCTGGATGGCGTTGAAGACGGCGAACAGCACGCACAGCACGAGCAGGGGAAGCGCCCACTCACCCCGGCCGCGGGCGCGGCCCGGGCTTGTCTCGAAGCCGTCCCACCGCAGAGGGGCGGCGGCGGTGTGTGCCGCCGCGAGGGCACCGAAAAGCCCGAGGGTGAACAGCACCAGGCGCCAGGGGCCGTCGCCGACCGACGTGTCCGGGACCAGCCTGCCCAGCAGGTCGGCGAAGGCCGCGTCGGCCCCGGCGAACAGTGCGCCGAAGACCAGGAGGAGCACAGCCGTCACGGCAAGGGCGCGCAGCGCGGAGCCCACGTTGCCGGAGGCGTTGCCGGCACGGGTGCGCACCCCGCGCCAGCCCCAGCGTGCGCCCTTGGGCAGCGAATCGACCAGCCCTAAGGGGCTGAGGACGACGCCGGGCCACGTCCGCGAGCCGTGGAGAGCGAGCGACGCGAGACCGATGGCGGTGGCCACGGCGAGGAAGGAAGGCCACTGGGCGGCGCGGACCGCCGGAACCAGCAGCAGGGCGAGTCCTCCGATGCCCCAGGCGAGCGTCCAGATACGGGCTTGTACCCGGCCTGCCTGGCGCGCGGCGAAGTATGCGGTGACCGCGGCCGGCAGGGCGACGAGGAACAGATTGACGCCCACACCGTCGTTGAGCAGGACCATGCTGAGCACGCCGGTGGCGAGCGCCGCCCAGAGGACGGCGGTGTTCACGGTGGAGGGCGGCTCGCGGCGTAGGTCGGGGAACGAGGGTTTGTAGAGGTAGGCGCCCGCGTACAGATGGCTGGGAGCAGTGGACGGAAGGTGCGGCGGACGCCCGGCACTGACGGCTTCGCCGGGCCGCGTGTCCGTCGTCGCGCGCGACCTGCCCTCCGGTGGTGTTCCCGCCCGCTGTGCGCGTCCCGTGTTTGCGGCCTCTCCCTCAGGTAATCGCCCCGACTGCCGGGACCGCTCAGGCGGTTCGGCGGGCACAGGTGGTTTCTCTGTCATGGGGACCCCCTCCCAACCGGCCCCGGAACGCACATACTCGGGTACCGGTGTCGCTTGCGACGCCGGCCATGATCGACAGGCGGCGTGCCTGCAAGGGTAGCGGGACCGACGGGGACGTCCGCGCTCGCGTAGCTTCCGAAGGCATGGAGGATCCGGCGGTCCGCCGTGCACCTACGGGGCCGTCTACAGCAAGTACAGCAACCGCCGCGACTGGAGCCGACCAACATCACCTGCCGGCGAACGTCTGATCAGCCGGGCCGGCCCCAGCGACCGTCCCGCCCGTAGTTCGGGACGAAGAGGTCGCATGCCACAGCCGTGCCGGATACGAGGGTCAGCCGCGGTCAACAAGGGTGTCTGACGGGCGTATCCATGCCTGCTGGCTCGGTCATGAAAGCCGCAGGTCACAGGCAAGGCACCTCTACCTCTCTCCTCAAGCGGTGATTACTCGCCCGCCCGCCGTACGCCAGTGCAGGCCACCAATGCGCCGTCGTCTTCGGTGAGGAAGAGCATGAAGATCCATGCCCCATCGGCAGCTGTGACCTGCCCAAGGCGCACCGGCTGGTCATGCTGGACGAGGAGCTGCACCGCTCGTTCCAGCCCCAAAGTCTCGATGCCCTTCCGCCGCGTGGGCCGAAGCCGGCGCGTATGGGTCCGGGCATGCCACTCGGCAGGAACAGTCCCATCCCACACGACATGGGTAGCGCCGCTGAGGAGGGCAGCGAGGGCAGCCACGGATGCCTCGTCGTCACCGGCCAGCAGCCGCACCAACAGATGCCTTTCCATAACCACCCCGCAGGAATCCTGCCGCAGCCGCAGCAACCATCCCGGGCGGGTAGCGTTCCGACAGGGCCATGCAGCGACCCGAATGGCCGTCGTTGGCCGGTCCGGCCAGAGCTACGGATCAGAAGTCGTCCGTGCCCCATCCGTGCCCGATCGTGCGGGGAGACGACGGCAACGTGGCCTCCGACACCGATCTCCCGCTGTGCGGATCAACAGCAGAAGACTTGTGCCACTGCCTTGCAGAAGTCGCTGGTCGCGAGTGCCTTGACCGGAATCGTGAAGTACAGCGTTCCGGCGTATCCCCAACCCCATCCGAGTGCGGTGTCCTCGGCGAGCTGAAGCAGGTGGACGGCGGGGCCTTCGGTGTCGTGTGGGTGCGTGTGGGGTGGCTGGTGATCGGTGCTGCGGTCGCCTGGGACCTGGCCTGGCCTGACGGCCCTCTTTGACGGCAACACCGGTGCACGTTGCCGTACCGGAGGAACCAGCCCTGCGGGGGCTCCTCCTCGGCGATTGCCGATCAGAACGACTCTCGCCGCACACAGGGCTGAGAGCGCTCCCCGACCCGACAGCGCCCGGCCACCACCACGAAGGCGGGGCCGGGCGAGAAGTGACGTGACCTGGCAACCCTGCAGTCGGCCGCGTACGGCAACGGAATCATCCACGCCACGCCACGACGCGGTGCACTTCGCTACTTCAACTTGACGTAGGTACCCGCCGTCGTGACGGACGCGACCGTGGCGCTGCCCGCGTACGACCAACGCCAGTAGCCCGCGGCGTTCGCGGCTGTGGTCGTCTTCAGACGGCCGGCCGAGTCCGTGCGGACCGTCTTGATCGTGCTGTAGGTGTTGCTGCCGTACTTCCTGAACTGCAGCTTCACCGGCTGGTTGGCGTAACCCGCGAACGTGGTGGCCGCATCACTCGTGGCCCGGGTGAGGCGCCCGGTCACGGTGAGCTTGCCGCCCTTGCGTACCGGCTTCGGGGCCGCCGTCACGGTGAGCTTCGAGACCTTGAGCAGGGTGACGCCGTCCCCCGTCGAGACCGACGCGGAGGACGTGCTGTTCTGGGAGAACGCCCACCGCCACGTTCCCGACGTGGTGGCCGTGACCGTCGTCCTCAGCTTGCCGCTGGTGTCGGACGTGACCGTTTTCACGGTGCTGTAGGAGGTGGCACCGGCCTTCATGAACTGCAGCTTCACCGGCTGGTTCGCGTATCCGGCGGAGGCCGTGCTGAGGCCGTCCGAGTTCAGGAGGTTCCAGTCGGGCCGGCTCAGCTGCCCGGTGATGGTGAGCGTGCCGCCCTTGCGCACCGGCTTGGGGCCGGCCTTCACCGTCAGCGTGGTCTGCTTCAGTACCGGGACGGTCGCGCCGGGCAGGTCCGCGTATTCGGGGTACTTCGAGTTCAGGAGGTACTGGCCGCCGTCGTACGCGTAGCCGGAGATCCGCAGCCAGGCCGGCGCCGTCGCCGAGTTGATCAGTTGCGTGGGGTGGACCGTCGCGGTTCCGGTGCAGGTCGAAACGGTGGACGTGGTCTTCTCACAGGTCATGTTCTGCCCGGCCGGGCCGTCCAGGAAGAAGAAGCTGTACCCGTCGCCGACCCCGAGCATCGCGTCGATGGTGGTGATGCCGCCCGAGCTGTTCTGGAGCTGAGCCGTGATCGGGACGGGGACGGGGGTCTTCGTGCCCACGACGATGGGCTTGCCTCCGTTGATGGAGACACTCTTGAGCGTGGTGTCGCCGTACCAGGCATGAGCAGGTGGTGCCGCGAGCAGCGTCCCGCCCGTGGCCGCCACCGCCAGAAGCAGAGACGTTTTTCTTCTTGTGGATGTCAAAGGAGCTCCGCGAATCGACAAGGACCGCACCACCAAGGCGCGGTGGCCTGAATCCTGTCATGGGGAGATCACATCTCAACGGCGGCCGAATTCGAGGAGGTGCCCGGCCAGGCTCTCCCCTTTCTACTCCAGCCGTAGATCGTGATCCTGCTGGTTGGGTTGCCGTCGGGCATGCGTACGGCCACGAGTGATCATCGGTGTGTGAAGACAGAAGAACAGCTGGTGGCCGCAGGTCACAGCCTAGAACCTGCCCGCTGGCGGGCGACGTTCGAGGTCTTGATGGGCCGTATCGCCGGGCGGTTCGCCCGTGTCGAACCGCGAAGGCATGCCCGGGAGTTGGTCCTCGGCCTGATGGCCAGCATGCCCAGGAAGAACTGCTGAATGAGGCCGAGACGCTCGCCGAGCATGCCGGCCACGCCACCCCGGACGGCCTGCAGCACCTGCTCGCGCGGGCGAAGTGGGACGCGGACGCCGTCCGTGACGACCTGCGAGGCTTCGTCGTCGACCACCTCGGCACCGACGACGTCGTCCTGGTGGTCGACGAGGCCGGCGACCTGAAGAAGGGCACCCGGACGGTCGGCGTGCAGCGCCAGTACACCGGTACGGCCGGACGCATCGAGAACAGCCAGGTCGCCGTCTACCTCGCCTACTCCACCCCGCGCGGACACACCGCCGTCGACCGCGAGCTCTACGTGCCCCGCTCCTGGAGCCAGGCCGCCGGCATCCCCGAGACCCGCACATTCGCGACGAAACCTCAGCTCGCCGTCCGGATGATCGAACGAACCCTGGACGCCGGGATCCGTGTGCACTGGGTCACCGGGGACGAGGTCTACGGAGACAACACCCCTTTGCGCAGGTCCCTGGAGAGACGGGTACAGAACTACGTCCTGGCCGTCTCCTGCCGTCACCACATCACCACCCCGGCGGGGAAGGTCCGCGCCGACAACCTGGTCAAGCAACTTCCGAAACAAGCCTTAGCTAGTAGCTCGCCGTACTGCCGTCGTGCGACGAGCCCTGGATGTCGTGGCTGTCCTGGTCATCCTGGCTGGGTTGGAACGGCTCGGCAGCAGACAGTACGCCAAGCACGTAGGGCATGTCGTCCCTGTCCGCGCCGATCAGTACGCGCGCCCCGGGGGTCGGTCCGCCCAGGGCCTCGCACTCGGCAACGACCGCGAACGGCCCCTGATCCACCCCGTCCGACTTACGCTGGGAGCCGTTGAATCGCACCCGCAGCGGGTCGTCCCTGTACGGAGTCCGCACCCGGATCAGCCGCAACGGCCCGGGGAACGGCTGGATCCCGAAGGTGCCGGTACCAGCCGCCGGTCCGCGGGGCACAGCGGCGAGTCCCTGCGGGCCCGCCCGGAGCCACCCGATCGACAGCGCCTTCCACGGACCCGGTCCCCACACGACACCCGGGAAGCGGTGCTCGTCCACCGGCACAACCGGCTCTATCCGGTCCACCTCCGGCAAGCTGTGCCGCGCCCAGCGGTAGGCCCAGCTGGCCATGCCCACCGCGCTCACCGCACCCACGACACCCGCGGTCCACGCCACCGTCCGGACTGAGTGTGAGTGCGCCGCGAACAGCGCGCCCAGGGCCCCACCCAGCCCTGCCAGGGTGAAGGTCACCCCCGGCGCCGTCGTCTGCCACGGCCAGCTCAACCGGGATGCACCCCCACGCACGATCCGCCACAGCCCCGCCCACAGGGCCGCCACGCCCAGCCCGGCGAGGACCGCGCCGAATGCGGCGGGCGGCGTGAACTCCCCACCAGGGTAGTGCGCTGCGCGGATCGTCCGCTCCTGACCGCCGGCCGACACCTTCAGAAGCCGCAACGAGTCACGCCACCAGTACAGGGTCGCCTTTCCATGCCCACTGGCGGCCTCGACGACGTCCTGGTCTTCGCTGTTGACGTCCAGCGATAGAGCCAGCGTGCGCCCGCCGGACCGGCCGAACTCGAACTGGTAGCGGGCCCCGCTCTTCTTATTCAGCTTCAGCATCACGTCGTTCACCGTGACGTGCTCCGCCCGCAGGCAGAAGGGCTCCTGGTACCGGTCCCCGCACACCTTCAGACTGCCTGCGTCCCGCCCTTCGGTATCGCGTATCTCCAGGCGTCGGAAGGCGAGGTCGGCTGCGCCTCCGCGCTCCGCGATCTGTGCCATCTGCCAGGCCAACCCGAGCAGCACGACGGCCAAGACAACCCGAACCGTCCCCCACACCAGGTCATGCACTCGCCCGTGCACAAGCCACACCCCCTTGCCCCCGGACGCCCCTCGCGCCAGTGCGGCAGATCGAAAGTCTGCCACCAGGGCGAGCGCCGGGTGAGAGAGGGGTGATGCGCTTGCCGACCCCGCGGTCCTGCGGTCCTGCGGCCATCAGCTGTTCCTCTGTCTTCACACACCGATGCTCACTGGTGGCCGTACGCATACCCCAGGACACCCCAGCCAGCAAAGTCACGATCCACGGCTGGAGTATGAGGGGTGTCCTTGTTCGGCCCAGCCGGATCCTGCGGGTGGGCCGGATCTCAAGCGGGCCGAGCTCGCCGAATGCGAATCCCGGTCCGGGAAGCGGCCCAGAACCTCCTCTATCCGGCCCGGCTTCGCCTCGCGTCCCGGGTCCGGGTCGGCGATTCCCCCTGCCGTCCCGGTTCGACGCCACCCCGGCCAAGGTCGACCAGCACCGACCACCACCATCGCCACGAACCCGTACAGCCCGTACGCTGACCGCCCGAACGCGCGACACCCCCTGCCCGGCCGTATCGCGTACCTGATGGACTCGGAAGCACGAGAGGCCGGCAGATCCACGCGAGGAGACCACCCCATGAACATCTGCATCGCTCCCGGCGACGGTCTCCTCATCGGAACGGTGTACTGCGCCATCCTGGCGTTCGCCGGCCTCGTCTTGATAGCCGTCCTGGAACCCATTTGGACCGTGGTGATGAAACTGTTCCGACGCTGACCTGATGACGGCTCTGGCAACCGGGCGAGGCGAGGCCCGATTTCTCACCGCGATCCCGCCCGCCGCCCTGCCGTACGCCGACCACCCGATCACCGAGACGGATGGAGACCATGACCACTGCCCGGGCTGTCGCGCAGAACCGTTTGTCATGCGCTGATGGTTCCGCTTCGGTCCCTCTTTCGATCTGCGGTCGCCGAAAAGCGGATTCCCGAATCGCCGGTGGCGCTTGCCGCCATTCCTCGAGTGAAGACGAAGCGTCTTGACGAGAAATCGCTGCCTGATGGGAAAGCCGTGAGAGCTGTCGCTGGTGAGATTAGGCGTCCTTGCCGTTCGTGATGCAGACTTCGAATCCGGATTCATACGGCTCCGTCGCCAGTTCGTAAGAGTGAAAAGAGCTGGCGTGTACGGCGACGAGCCGTGGACTGCGCACACGCTGCGCCCCTTCTTTGCGAGCAGTGCCATCGCGGGTGGGGTCTCCCCGCTGGAGGTATCGCGGTGGCATGGTCACGCCACCATCCGGATCGCCGAGGACATCCATGGTCATCTGACGCCGGATGCCGGTGGCAGACTGAGGTCCGTGATGGATCAGGTACTGGCGGGCGTTAGCGTAGTCGGTGCTGACACCGAGGACCGTGCTGGTTTGGTGCTGGGTCCAGGGGCGGAGTAGGGAGAAACATGCAGGTCGGAGTGGCGCCTTGAGAATTCTGCACACTTCCGACTGGCATCTGGGCCGGGCGTTCCACCGCGTGAACATGCTCGACGCCCAGGCCGAGTTCATCGGGCACCTCGTCACGACGGTGCGCGAGCGCGACGTCGACGCGGTGGTCGTGTCGGGAGACGTGTACGACCGCGCGGTGCCCCCGCTGGCCGCGGTCGAGCTCTTCGACGACGCGCTGCACCGGCTCGCCGGCCTCGGCGTGCCCACGGTGATGATCTCCGGGAACCACGACTCGGCCCGCCGCCTCGGCGTCGGCGCGGGGCTGATCGACCGCGCGGGCATCCACCTGCGCACCGAGCCGTCGGCGTGCGGGACCCCGGTGGTCCTCGCGGACGCACACGGCGAAGTGGCGTTCTACGGTCTGCCCTACCTTGAACCGGCCCTGGTCAAGGACGAGTTCGGGGTCGACGGCGCCGGTCACGAGGCAGTACTGGCCGCCGCCATGGACCGGGTCCGCGCCGACCTCGCCACACGGGCCCACGGCACCCGTTCCGTCGTCCTCGCGCACGCCTTCGTCACCGGCGGCCGGCCCAGCGACAGCGAACGGGACATCACCGTCGGCGGGGTCGCCGCCGTCCCCGCGGGCGTCTTCGCCGGCGTCGACTACACCGCCCTGGGCCATCTGCACGGCTGCCAGACCATCACCGAGCGCGTGCGCTACTCCGGCTCCCCGCTGCCGTACTCCTTCTCCGAGGCCGCCCACCGCAAGAGCATGTGGCTGATCGACCTGGACGCCGACGGCTTCGCCGGCGCCGAGCGGGTCGACTGCCCGGTCCCGCGCGCGCTGGCCCGGATCCGGGGCACGCTGGAGGACCTGCTCGCCGACCCGGACCTCGCCCGCCACCGCGAGGCGTGGGTCGAGGCGACACTCACCGACCCGGTCCGCCCCGCCGAACCCATGGCCCGCCTCACCGAGCGCTTCCCGCACACCCTCAGCCTCGTCTTTGAGCCCGAACGCGCCCCCGGCGAGCCGGACGTGTCCTACGCCCGCCGGCTCGCCGGCCGAGGCGACCAGCAGATCGCGGAGGACTTCGTGGCCCACGTACGCGGCGCCGCACCCGACGAGCACGAACGGACCGTGCTGCGCGAGACGTTCGACGCGGTGCGCGCGGACGAGGCGGTACGGGAGGTGGCGCGGTGAGGCTGCACCGGCTCGACATCACCGCCTTCGGCCCCTTCGGCGGCTCGCAGACGGTCGACTTCGGCGCCCTGTCGGCCGCCGGGCTGTTCCTGCTGCACGGTCCCACCGGCGCCGGCAAGACCTCCGTGCTGGACGCCGTGTGCTACGCGCTGTACGGCGCGGTCCCCGGCGCCCGGCAGAGCGGGCAGGGCACGACCCTGCGCAGTGATCACGCCGCCGCGGGCACTCGCACCCAGGTCACCCTCGACCTCACCGTCGCCGGACGCCGGCTGGAGGTCACCCGTCTGCCGCCCTGGGAGCGCCCCAAGAAGCGCGGTACGGGCACGACGCTCGACAAGGCCCAGAGCCTGCTGCGCGAGTACGACGCGACGGCCGGTGCCTGGAAGGACCTCAGCCGTTCCCACCAGGAGATAGGCGAGGAGATCACCCAGCTGCTCGGGATGAGCCGCGAGCAGTTCTGCCAGGTCGTGCTGCTGCCGCAGGGCGACTTCGCGCGGTTCCTGCGCGCCGACGCCGAGGCCCGGGGCAAGCTGCTCGGCCGGCTGTTCGACACGCACCGTTTCGCTGAGGTGGAGAAGCGCCTCGCCGAGCGCAGGCGCGCCACCGAGGCCCGGGTGCGCGAGGGCGACGCCGCGCTGCTGGCCGACGCGCACCGTATGCAGCAGGCGGCAGGCGACGCCATGGAGCTGCCGGAACTCGCGCCCGGCGAGCCCGGCCTGGCACAGGCCGTCCTGACCGCGGCCGCAGTCGCCCGTACCACCGCGCGCGAGCAACTGACCGTCGCCCGCTGCCGGCTCACGTCCGCCGAGTCCGCCCATGCCGCCGCCGAGGCGTCGCTGCACCGGGTACGCGAAGTGGCCCGGCTGCAACGGCGGTCCGCCGAGGCCCGGGAGCGCGCCGAGCGCCTGGCGGAGCGGGCCGGCGCCCACCGGGAGGCACAGGCGCGGATGGAGCGGGGGCGCAAGGCCGGGACGGTGGCACCGGCGCTGGAACTGCGCGAGGCCGCCGACGCCGCGCACCGCCGTGCGGCAGCCGCCGAGGCACGCGCGCGTGCGGTCCTCCCGGCGGAGTTCGCCGACGCCGGCGCCGCCGGACTGGCCGCCGCCGCGCGCCGCGCCGCCGAGGAGCTCGGCGGACTCGAGTCGGCCCGCCGCGCCGAGCGGCGCCTGGCCGACGTCGTCGCCGGCCGCGACGAAGCGGACCGGCAGGAACGCGCCGACGACGACGTCCTCCAGGAGGCCGAGGCCTGGCTCGCCGGATGGGAGACGAACCGGCCCGCGTTGCAGGCGCGCATCGACACCGCCCAGGAGGCGGCCGCCCTGGCCGAGCGGCTCGCCCTGCGGCTGGAACCCGCGCGGCAGCGGCTCGCCGCCGCCCGGGTGCGCGACTCACTGGCCGCGGACACCGATGAGGCGCGGCGGCGGGCGCTCGCCTCCGCCGAAGCCGCCGCACGCGCCAAGGACCACTGGCTGGACCTGAAGGAGCAGCGACTGAACGGCATCGCGGCCGAACTGGCCGCGAGCCTCGCCGACGGGGAGCCCTGCGCCGTCTGCGGCGCCACCGAACACCCCGCGCCCGCGCGCAAGGTCGCCGGGCACGTCGACCGCGAGGCGGAGGAGCGCGCGCTCGGCGACCACCAGGCCGCCGAGGAGCGGCGCGTCCTGGACGAGCGCCGCCTCGGCGCGGTCCGCGAGGAGCTGGCCGCCGCCACCGCCGAGGCGGGCGACACCCCCACGGCACAACTCGTCGACGAAGCCGGGGAACTGGAGGCCGAGCTGGCTCGGGCCCGCCGGGACGCCTTTGCCCTGCACGCGGCACAGCAGGAGCTGCACCGGGCCGAGCAGGAGCGCGAGCGGCGGCTGACCGACCGCAGGCAGGCCGAACTCCGAGCCACCTCGCGGCTGGCCCAGCGGGACAGCCTGGAGCGCGAGAAGGCCGCCCTGGAGGCGGAGTTGGCCCAAGCCCGGGGAGCCGCCGAGACCGTCGCCGCGCGCGCCGCCCAACTGGAGCGGCGGGCGGCACTGCTCACCGAGGCAGCCGACGCCGCACGCACGGCCGAGGACAGCGCCGAGCGGCTCAAGGCCGCCGACGGACGGCTCGCCGAGGCCGCCTTCCGGGCCGGCTTCGACACCCCCGAGGCCGCGTCCGCCGCCCTCCTCGACGACGCCGCCCACCGTGAGCTGCAACGGCGCCTGGACGTCTGGCACACCGAGGAGGCCGCCGTCCGCGCGGTCCTCGCCGAGGCCGACACCGCGGCCGCCGCCGGGCTGCCGCCCGCCGACCCCACCGCAGCGGAGGCAGCCGAGGCCGCCGCGGACCGGCGGCTGCGGGAGGCCGCGTCCGCGCGGGACGCCGCCGACCGCCGCTGCGCCGAACTCGACCGGCTCTCCGCGCGCGCCGCGACCGGCATGCGCCGGCTGGCTCCGCTGCGCGAGGAGTACGACCGCGTGGCCCGCCTGGCCTCCCTCACCGCGGGCACCTCGGCCGACAACGAGCGCAAGATGCGCCTGGAGTCCTACGTCCTCGCGGCCCGCCTGGAACAGGTGGCCGCCGCCGCGACCGTACGCCTGCGGCGCATGTCGTCCGGCCGCTACACCCTCGTCCACTCCGACGACCGCGCCGGCCGTGGCCGCAGCGGTCTGGGACTGCACGTCGTCGACGCCTGGACGGGCCGGGAGCGGGACACGGCGACCCTGTCGGGCGGCGAGACGTTCTTCGCCTCTCTCGCCCTCGCCCTCGGTCTCGCGGACGTCGTCACGGACGAGGCCGGAGGGGTGCGTCTGGACACGCTCTTCATCGACGAGGGCTTCGGCAGCCTCGACGACCAGACCCTGGACGAGGTCCTCGACGTCCTCGACGCCCTGCGTGAACGCGACCGCAGCGTCGGGATCGTCAGCCATGTCGCCGACCTGCGGCGGCGCGTCCACGCCCAACTCGAGGTCGTCAAGAGCAGGTCGGGATCGACCGTACGGCTGCGCGGAGCGGGCTGAGCGTCCCGGAGCGGTGGTTCACAACCGCAGGCACGGCGCTCCGCACGCGGGACGGGTGGGGGAACGCGGGACGGGCCGCGGGTGCGGGGCGGCTGGGGGGGTGCGGGACCAACGGGGGACGTGGGTCAGGCGGGAGAGCGAAACCGTCGCGGGTGGGTCGGACGTGGAGTGCGGATCGGCACGGGACGCGGGATCAGCGCGGAATGCGGGATTGGTGGCGGCGCGGGATCGACGGGAGACGCGGAACCAGCGCGGGGCGCGCGGGACGGCTGGGGGAGCGGGACCAGCGTGGGGCGTGGGATTGGCGGGAGACGGCGTGGGATTGGCGGGAGACGCGGAACCGTCGGGGGACGCGGAACCGGCGCGTGAGCGGGACGGGCGGGGGACGTGGGATCGGCGGGGGACGCGGAACCGGCGCGTGAGCGGGACGGGCGGGGGACGTGGGATCGGCGGGGGACACGGAACCGGCGCGTGAGCGGGACGGGCGGGGGACGCAGAACCGGCGGGAGACACGGAACCGGCGCGTGAGCGGGACGGGCGGGGGACGCAGAACCGGCGGGAGACACGGAACCGGCGGGGGAAACGGAACCGGCGCGTGAGCGGGACGGGCGGGGGACGTGGGATCGGCGGGGACGCGGGTCAGGCGCGAGAGCGGAACCGCGCGGGACGTGGGGCAGCGAGGGACGCGGGATCGGCGTGGGGCGGCCGGAGGCCGGCCGCCCCCGGGGGTTTACAGCTGGGAGAGCTCGTCCACCAGGTCGTCCAGGCCCAGCGAGCCCTGTGACAGGGCCGCCATGTGCCAGGCCTTCGCGTCGAACGCGGCGCCATGGCGCTGCCTGGCCTTCTCCCGGCCCAGCAGCCAGGCCCGCTCGCCCAGCTTGTAGCCGATCGCCTGGCCGGGCATCGACAGATAGCGGATCAGCTCGCTCGCCACGAAGTCCCTCGGACGGCTGCTGTGCGCGCCGAAGAACTCCCGCGCCAGCTCCGGCGTCCAGCGCTCACCCGGGTGGAACGGCGAGTCCGCCGGAATCTCCAGCTCCAGGTGCATGCCGATGTCGATGATGACGCGGACCGCGCGCATCATCTGTGCGTCCAGATAGCCGAGCCGCCGCTCCGGGTCGGTGAGGAAGCCGAGTTCGTCCATCAGACGTTCCGCGTACAGCGCCCAGCCCTCGGCGTTGGCGCTGACACCGCCGACCGTGGCCTGGTAGCGCGAGAGGTTCTCGGCCACGTGCACCCACTGGGCGAGCTGAAGGTGGTGGCCGGGGACGCCCTCGTGGTACCAGGTCGAGACCAGGTCGTAGACCGGGAAGCGGGTCTGTCCCATCGTCGGCAGCCAGGTCCGGCCCGGCCGGGAGAAGTCGGCGGACGGCGCCGTGTAGTAGGGGGCCGCGGCACCTCCGGGCGGGGCGATGCACGACTCCACCTTCCGCACCCGCTCGGCCAGTTCGAAGTGGGTGCCGTCGAGCGCCTCGATCGCCTCGTCCATCAGGTCCTGCAACCACTGGCGAACCTCGTCCACGCCCTCGATGTGCGTACCGTGCTCGTCGAGGTGCGCGAGGGCCACCCACGGGCTCCCGGCGCCGGGCAGGACCTTCTCGGCCTCCTGCTTCATCTCGCCGAGCAGCCGGTGGAACTCCGACCAGCCGTACGCGTACGCCTCGTCGAGGTCCAGGTCCGTGCCGTTGAAGTAGCGCGAGAAGCGGGCGTAGCGCTCACGGCCGACCGTGTCCGGTGCGTCGCCGATCGTCGGCGCGTACACGTCGCGCATCCAGTCCCGCAGCTCCACGACGGCCGCGGTCGCCGCGCGGGCGGCCTCGTCCAGCTCCGCGCGCAGGGACTCGGGGCCCTCCGAGGCGAAGTCCTCGAACCAGGCGCGGCCGTTGCCGTCGGTGTCCGACCACTCGGTGAGCTGTTCGATGAAGATCGCCGTCGGCTGAGGGCCGCCGTACAGCTTGCGGTCCAGGCCGAGGGCGAGGGACTCGCGGTAGCCGCGCAGCGCGGCCGGCACGGCCCGCAGGCGCTCGGCGATCGCGGCCCAGTCCTCGTCGGTGGCGCTGGGGGTGATCGTGAACACCTCGCGCACCGAGTGCACCGGGCTGTGGATGTTGCTCACCGTGCGCAGGCCCTCGTCGGCGTCGTACACCGCCAGTTCCGCGGTCAGGCGCTCGCGCAGCAGGCGGGCGCAGCGGCGCTCGATGTCACTGTCCGCGCCGGGCTGCCGCTCGGCCTCGTCCAGCCGGGCGAGGGTGGTGCGCGCGAGGTCCGCGAGCGCCTGCTGGCCGGCGGGCGAGGTGTCGGGCAGCCTGCTCGAACTCTCCTTCACGCCGAGATAGGTACCGGTGATCGGGTCGAGGGCGATGAGTTCGTCGACGTAGGCGTCGGCGACCTGACGGGGCAGCGGGCTCTTGGTCTGTGACATGCCGACCATCCTCGTACGGAAGGGCGGCTCGCGTCAGTCCGGGGTACCGGGCATCGGGCCGTATTCAGTCCGATTTCGCCGAGGGCGTGCCCGGCTGCGCGCCGGGCGGCAGCAGAGGGCCGCAGTCCCACTGCTGGAAGATCAGCCGGGTCTCCACCCGGGCCACTTCCCGCCGGGCCGTGAACTCGTCCAGGACCAGGCGCTGGAGATCGGCCATGTCCGCGACCGCGACATGGACCAGGTAGTCGTCCGGACCGGTCAGATGGAACACGGTCAGCGACTCCGGCAGGGCCCGGATCCGCTCCACGAACGGCCCCACCAGCTCCCGCCGGTGCGGCCTGACCTGCACCGACAGCAGCGCCTGAAGACCCCTGCCCAGCTTGGCGGGATCGAGCCGCAGCCGGTGGCCGAGAATGAGCCCCGAGCGGCGCAGCCGGGTCACCCGGTCCAGGCAGGTCGACGGAGCGACCCCGACCTGCGCGGCGAGGTCGCGGTAGGTGGTCCGGGCGTCGTTCTGCAACAGCCGCAGCAGATGCAGATCCACCGGATCCAGTACGACGGATTCGGCCATGCGGCGAACGTAGCACGGTCCTCGTCCCCGTCATCCCGGCCGCTGTTCACCCTTCGGTCATGGACACGCCCTTGGACTCCGCGAGCACGCCCGCGTACGACGACGTACGCACCGCACCCAGAGCACTGGCCACCGAGGCGGTGCACGCCGGCCGTGACGACCTCGCACGGCAGGGACTGCACGCCCCGCCGATCGACCTGTCCACCACCTACCCCTCCTACGACAGCCGCGCCGAGGCCGCCCGCATCGACGCCTTCGCCACCGACGGCGCCGAACTCGACGGCACCCCGGTCTACGGACGGCTCGGCAACCCCACCGTCGCCCGCTTCGAGACCGCCCTGGCCCGGCTGGAGGGCACCGAGGCCGCGGTGGCGTTCGCCAGCGGCATGGCCGCGCTGAGCGCGGTGCTCCTCGTCCGGTCCGCCATGGGCCTGCGGCACGTCGTCGCCGTGCGCCCGCTGTACGGCTGCAGCGACCACCTGCTCACCGCCGGGCTGCTCGGCACCGAGGTCACCTGGACCGACCCGGCCGGGATCACCGACGCGCTGCGCCCGGACACCGGCCTGGTCATGGTCGAGACACCGGCGAACCCGACGCTCGCCGAGGTGGACCTGCGGGCCGTCGCCCACGCCTGCGGCTCCGTGCCGCTCCTCGTCGACAACACCTTCGCCACCCCCGTGCTGCAACGCCCGGCCGAGCAGGGTGCCCGCCTGGTGCTGCACAGCGCCACCAAGTACCTGGGCGGCCACGGCGACGTGATGGCGGGCGTGGTGGCCTGCGACGAGGAACTCGCCGGACGGCTGCGGCAGGTGCGGTTCGCCACCGGCGGGGTGCTGCACCCGCTCGCCGGCTATCTGCTGCTGCGCGGGCTGTCCACGCTTCCGGTCCGGGTGCGGGCCGCCTCCGCCACCGCGGCGGAACTGGCCGCCCGCCTGGCGGACGACCCCCGCGTCGCCCGGGTGCACTACCCGTCCATCGGCGGTGCCATGGTCTCCTTCGAGGTGCACGGCGACCCGCACACCGTCATCGGCGGCGTCGGCCTGATCACTCCGGCCGTGAGCCTCGGCAGCGTGGACACCCTGATCCAGCACCCGGCGTCCATCAGCCACCGCATCGTCGACGCGGACGACCGGCGGGGCGCCGGGGTGGGCGACCGGCTGCTGCGGATGTCGGTGGGCCTGGAGGACGTCGAGGACCTGTGGGCCGACCTGAACCGGGCGCTTGGGGCGCGGCCGGGACAGCCGCAAGTGAGGGGGCTGCACCAGGCGATGAGCTGAGTGGGGCCGGCCCGGAGGGCGCGCGGCCGGACCCTGTGCTTGGCCGCGGACCCTCCGGGGCCGCCGTTCAGTCCCGCGGGCGGGACCACTCGTACGGTGCCTGCTCGTGCGGTGCCTGCTCGGCCTCTGCCCGCTCGGCGTCGTACGGCAGCCGGGAGGCCACCGGGGTCGCGTCCAGCCGGGCCGTGATGACCACGGTGCCCTCCTCGATCTGGAAGTCGAGCGGCAGGCCCAGGCCCCGCATTGCGGCGACCATGCCGGTGTTGGCCGCCTGCGTCACGGCGTACACGCTCGCGCAGCCCGCCTCGACGGCCATCGCCACGAGCCGGCCCAGCAGTTCGCCGCCGACGCCGCGGCGCTGCCAGGCGTCCTCGACGAGCAGCGCGACCTCCGTCTCGTCGCCGTCCCACAGCAGATGACCGAGGCCGACGATCCGCCCGGAGGCGGTTCGCGCGGCCAGTGTGCGGCCGAACCGCGGGCTCAGCAGGTGGTCGAGATAGCGGTCGGCGTCGCCGACCGGCCCGTGGTAGCGCAGACCGAGGGTGCGCGCCGAGCAGCGCGCCTGCATCGCCCTGGCCGCCGCGAGGTCGCCGGTGTCGGCCCTGCGCACGGTGATCGCCTCGCCCTCGGGCAGCGTCAGCACGTCCTGACCGCGCGGAATCCGCGGTCCGAGCCGGGTGTCCAGCTCCACCAGGGCGCGCGCCCGCGCGAACTCGGTGGGCGTGAAGGGCAGATACGGCCGCTCCACGGTGATCGTCCCGCCCTCCGGCGACCGCAGCCGCATCACCGTGTCCTCGAGCACCCCCTCGGCCGGCACGTCCTGCGGGTCCCCGGCCGCCGCCGGCCGGTGCGGCAGTGAACGGATGGTGCACCGCCCCAGCAACTGTCGTAGGGCCAGCGGCAGTTCCGCCGCGTCGAGCGCCGTGCGCGCGGCCAGGCCCAGAACCCGTGTCGGCGCGTCCACCAGGTCGTGCGCGTCCGCCCGCTCGATCCACGTGTCGGCGCCGCCGGCCAGTGCGACCGCCCGGGTGATGCCGGACGCCTCGAGCCCGCCGGGAGCGCGCAGCAGGAACTCGTCCACCGTGCCCTCGGCCAGCGGATGCGTCTGCAGGCTCAGGATGTCCACGTGCCGGGTCGCCAGCGCCGCGCAGAGCGAGGCCAGCGAACCGGGCGCGTCCTGCACGGTCGTCCGCATCCGCCACAGCGTGCGGTCGCCCGGCGCCGCTTCGTCCGCCGCGGGACCGGCGGCGGACGGCCCGGCCTGCTGGGCGGCGAGCGGCCGGGTGCCGGTATCGTCCGCGGGCGGGGCGTGACCGTGGCGCCGTGCCCACCAGGTGTGGAAGGCCGCCGTGGCCACCAGCGCGAACGCCGAGATCACCAGCAGGGCCGGACCATCGGGGCCGTGACCGATCAGGTTGGCCACCCCGTCGGCCACGGCGACAGCCGTGAAGAGCGCGGCCAGTTCGACCAGGTCCCGCCGCCAGTGATGTGCCCGGCGACCGTGCTTCGACCACGTCATGTTCGACACTTCTCGAGTCATACGGCCACTGTGACGGAGCGGTGTTGCGTGATCACGAACGCGCTGTGACCGATGAGTAAAGCAATATTCGCACCTTTCGTAGCTGATTTTCGTGGTTGTCTCCGGCGGCGGTTCCCAGGGGCGAGCCCGGCGGGCGCCGGGTCAGGCGGCCACCTCCGTGGCCAGCGCGCCGCGCAGCCGGCGGGCCTCCACGACCAGGCGCGACGAGCCGCGCCGGTCCGCCGCCCGTGCCAGGTGCGGCAGGTCGCCCCGCGCACCGGACCGCTCGGCGCACTCGGCCGCGACGGCCAGCAGATCACCGAGCCCTCGCACCGGACCGGCCGGTCCGTCGGCGGCGAGGTCGGAGAGCAGCGGCGGCAACGCGTGGCCGAGCAGGCCCCACACGGTGGCGTACGCCCCGGTGGATGCGGCCGTGCGCAGCGACTCCGCCAGCCGCAGCGGCTTCACCGCACCGTGCCGCACCAGCTCACCGAGGTCCGCGCCGAGGCGGGCGGCGTCCAGCTGTCCACGCGCGGCGAGGACGAGCAGCGCGTCTACGGCGGCCAGCCGGTCCTCGGGGTGCCGGGCGCCCAGTCCGTACGCCACGCACAGGTGCGTCGCCTCACCCGCCTCGCCGCCGGACTCGGCGAGCAGCGGAAGGACGGAGGCCGCGCCCCGGCTGTCGTCCACGGCCACGGCGGACAGGTCCCGCAGGATCCGCACGGCCACCAGTTCGCGCAGTTCGGGCAGCACGGCCAGCCAGTGGGGGTGAGCGGAGCCGCTCCAGTGGGCGCAGTACCGGCTGTGCGCGAAGGCGCTGGACGGCCTGCCCAGGGCGCGGAAGGCATCGGGGAGGTCCTCCTGCAGCGCGGGAAGCTCACCGGACTCCGCCAGTATGCGCGGCCCCGAACTGCGGCGCCGGATCGCCGGCAGCACGGGAGCGCCGGTGGTCAGCCAGTGGACGAGTCGCCTTCCTTCCGCCGTACCGAGGGCTGCCGCGCGCTCCGCGGCGGCCGCTGCCGCCGGACGGTCCCCGCGCCGCACCCGCAGCAGCGCCTGCGCGAAGTCGGCCGCCGACACACGCGCCTCCAGACGCCGGTACACGTCGAGCCGCTCCACCAGCTCGTCCGGCTCCAGCAGGCCCGTGCTCCAGGTGGGCGTCGAGAGCAGGAACGGCAGGGGATCCGTGCGGATCCGGTACGCCACCTCCCACAGGCGGGCGTCGAAGGCATGGGAGAGCGCGCCGTGCGCGCAGGCCCGGTGCGGTGCTCCCGGCCGGATCGCGGCGTGCAGCCTGGCGGTGCTCAGCTTTCCCCGCAGCGTGATGAGCAGCAGATCCAGGCCTGCGAACCCGTCGAAGCCGCCCCGGGCGTCGCCGAATTGATGTTCCAGCCGCAGGTTGTGGAACGGATCGGCGCCGTCCCACCATCGGCGGGAGACCACCGGTTCCAGCGCCTCCAGCAGGGCGTCCCGATCGCGGTGGGCGTGGCGCACCAGCCCGTCCAGGGCACGTTCAAAGCCGGTCACATCGGTGTCGGACGCCAGTGCGGCCCCCACCTCCTCGGCGAGCTCGACGACCGAGGCCGCCGCGGGCGCGAGACGTGTCGGCTCGGGAACCAGGGGGAGCACCTCCTCGTACGCCGGGGTCACCTCGGCCGGTGCCGCGCCCAGCGACCGGACCGCCTGAGCGCGCAGCGGAGGGTTCAACTCATCGGCGGCCGAGGCGAGTTCGGCGCGCACTTCGGCGGAGCGGACCTTCTTCACATGCCGCTGGGCGAGCTTGAGCGCCCGCTCCTGCACACCGGCGTCCTCGTGCCCGAAGGCCTGCGCGACGGCGGGCAGCAGCTCGTCCGCCGCCGAGGCGTCCCGGGCGAGCACCTTGCCCAGCAGCACGAGCTGCGCCCGCACCAGCTTGCGCTCCGGCCGGAACAGCACCGCCTCCGACACCTCGGCCAGGTGACGGTGCGTCAACTGACCGTCCAGGGCCAGCGCCCCCAGCACCGACTGGGCGTGCGAGGCCACCGGAGACACCGCGTCCGAGGCCAGCGCCACCCAGTCGGCCACCCGCTCCCGCTGCTCCTCGCGCGTGAGCGCCAGGGACGTCAGTACCCGCAGGAACGCCCGGTGGTCGGCGTTCGTGCCGCCCCGCAGCAGGCGGGCCACGCAGGCGTCGACCGTGGCCCTCCGGTCGAGCGGGCCCTCCGCGGTGAGCTGCGCGAGGGCGCCGTGCCAGCTGGCGTGTCCTTCGTCGGCCGCCCATTCCAGCAGGCCGCCGATGTCGTTCACCTCGAAGAGCGCGGCCACGAGCGGCGCGAGGTGCGGGTCCGTACGCAGCCTCTCCAGCAAGGTGTTGCCTTGCCGCCAGTTGCCGCCGACCTGCTGCACCCAGCCCCGCACGTAGGCGTCGGTCGTCGGCACCGGGCAGCCCGCCAGGCGCACCAGGGCGGACATCAGCTCGTAGGGCACCTGCGCGGTGGCGGGCCGCTGGGCGAGCCGGTTCGCCAGATCGGCGAGCCAGTCGGTCTCCCGGTCGGCGAGGACGCGGAGCAGCACCGCGGGGGAGACCCCCGGCCAGCGCATGTCGGCGGCCGCGATCCAGCTCGCCACGCCGGCCGCGCCCGTCTGGCACGCCACCCCGGCCACGTACAGCGCCGGATACGCGCGGCGGGACGGCGCGTCCCAGCGCGTCGCTCTCAGCTCCTTGCGCAGCGCCTTCAACTCCGGGAAGAAAGCCCGGCGTCCGGCGTCGGTCATGGCGTCCAGCAGACCGACCACCTCGGCCGTCCGCCCGGCCCGCACCGCTTCCGTCAGCGTTGTCATCGCACACCCCCGTCGACTCGTGCCAGGTCCTGCTCCACTACGGCGGCGCCCCGCCGCGTCATCCGCACCGCCAGCGCGTGCTTGCACGGCCCGCGTCCGCCCCGGTACTTCGCCCACCACTGGCAACTGCAGCTGAGCACGCCCTTCTCCTCGCGCACCCGGTGCGCGTGGCCGTCCTCGGCGGTCACCGTCGCCAGGGCGCCGTCCAGGGCGACCGCTCCCGCGGCGACGAGGGCACGGGCGGCCCGCAGACGCGGGTTGTGCCGCTCGGCGCGATCCGCGTCGTAGGGCAGCTCGCGGTGGAAGTACGCCGCCTCCGCGGTGTCGTATCCGACCCGGCCCGAGGTGCCGAGCCGGACCAGCGCCGCGCGGACCCGCTCCGGGGCGAGCCCGGAGGCGGCGGCGAGGTCGGCGACGTCGACGCGGGGCTCCCAGGCCAGCAGCACCGCGATCAGCTCCGCGTCCTCGGCCGCCTCGTCGGTGGCGAGCGCGTCCAGCACCCCGCCCTCGCCGGAGAATCCGCGCGAGGCGTCGGGCGACAGCGTCAGCGTGAGCCGCATGCCGGGCAGGACCGCCTCCCAGGCACTGGCCGTGGCGGCGGCGCCCGCGACCGCCGGGCCGTACACGCGCAGGGCGGTCGCATGGCGCAGCACCCGCTGGAGCGCGGCGAGCCGCTCGGGCCCGGGCAGGCAGACCGCGCCCGGCACGGGCCGGGTGGTCGGCCGCAGCGCGCGACCCGCCGGAACCACCCACCGCGGACCGCCCCCGGCACCCCGCGGCCCGCTCCGCGGCAGCGACCGCAGGAACCGCACGGCCTCGGTCGCCGGCAGCTCGGCCCGCAGATCGAAGCCGGCGGCTATGACCTGGGCTTCCGCGAACCCGCGCAGCCAACGGTCCGGCAGCGGCACCTTCTTCTCCACCACGGGTCCGTCCAGGGTGGTCACGGCCAGTTCCTCCGGGCCCACCCGCATGTGGAGCGGATCGTCCGAGCCGATCCGGGACAGCGCCTCGCGCAGCGGGTTGTTGACGTCGACGTTCGTCGTGCCGTGTCCCACCTCGCCGCCGTCCAGGCCCGGGCGCAGCACGTCCAGACGCGCGTACACCCCGCAGCAGCCGGAGAAGGACTCGAAGCGCAGCCGGTCGCCGTTCCCCGTCACCACCGGGTCGAGAGAGGCGCGCAACTGCGGCTGGTAGTAGCGGGCGGCCGCCACGTCCGCCACCGCCAGCAGCCCGGCTGAGGCCACCTGAGGGGACGTCAGGAAGCCTGAGAAGAACCGCGGATGGTCCTGGATTCCCGAGGGTGTCGCACCCCGGGACGTCTCGAGTCCCAGGCGCTGTCCGCCCGTGGCGGGCTCCAGCACGGAGGGTCGGGAATAGGCCACGGCCTGCAAGGATCGCGTCATGGAAAAACCGTAGGGGCGACCACTGACAATCGGCCGCGACCTGCGGAAACACCCTTCGCGGACCGGGAGTTGCGACCTGGCCGCGGCACCCTTTTCCGCAGCGGGCCGCCGCGGCGGGGCTCGCCCGCCGGGCCCGGCACGCGCCTCCCGGTCCGGCGGAGGTCAGGTGCTGGCCGCCTCCGCCATCAGCCGCACCCCCGCCCGGATCCGGGCGGGGGAGAGGTGGGAGTAGCCGAGAACGAGGCGCACGCCGTCGTGGCCGGAGCCGGCGGCATCCGCGTGCCGGTACGCCGACAGGGCGCGCACCGCGACGTGGGCCTCGGCCATGCGTGCGAGGAAGCGCTCCTCGGGGCCGTACCGGCCGGGCAGCGCGGCGATGAGGTGCAGGCCCGCGGCGATCCCGGAGAGGCGCGCCCCGGGAAAGTGCTCGTCCAGGGCGGCGACGAGCGCGTCGCGTCGTTCGCGGTAGGCGCGCTGGCACCGGCGCAACTGCCGGTCGTAGTCGCCGCGCTCGACGAACCGCGCGAACACCGCCTGATCGACTGTCGGATGGCCGAGGTCCATGGTCCGCTTGCGCTCGACGACCTCGTCGGCCAGCGAGTCGGGCAGGAGCAGCCAGCCCAGCCGCAGCCCTGGGGCGAGGGACTTGCTGACCGACCCGGCGTAGGCGACGCGCTCAGGATCCAGACCCTGGAGGGCGCCCACCGGGGCGCGGTCGTAGCGGAAGTCGCCGTCGTAGTCGTCCTCGAAGACGATGCCGTCCACCGCCCGCGCCCAGTCGAGGAGTTCGGCGCGGCGCCGGGCGGAGCAGGCGATGCCGGTCGGGAACTGGTGGGCCGGTGTCGTCACCATGGCCCGTACCCCGGACCGGAGCAGCGGGCCGACGGCCGGACCCTCCGCGTCCAGGGGCAGCGGGACGGTGCCGACTCCGGCCGAGGCGTACAGGGCGCTGTGCTCGGGGCTGCCGGGATCCTCGACGCCCCACGGTGCGGATCCCGCGCGCGTGCAGCGCCGAGCCGACCAGAGCGCTCGCCTGGGCCACCCCCGAGACGACCACGATCCGCTCCGGGTCCGCGACCACGCCCCGGCGCCGGGTCAGCAGTTCGGCCAGCGCCGTGCGCAGCCGGGGCAGTCCGCGCGGGTCGGGGTAGCCGAGGTCGTGGTGCGGCAGGTCCGTCAGCACGGAGTGGTGCGTGGCCGCCCAGGCGGTCCGCGGGAACAGCGACAGGTCCGGCGTGCCGGGCACGAAGTCCGCGCGGGCTCCGGGAGAGCGGGGAGCGAGGTCACGCGCACGCGTGCGTGCGCCCCGGACGGCATCGCCCACCCAGGTCCCCGCACCCCGGCCGCTGCGGAGGTAGCCCTCCGCCGTCAACTGCTCGTACGCCTCCGTGACCAGCCCGCGCGAGACCCCCAGGTCCGCGGCGAGGTCCCGGCTGGAGGGCAGCCGTGTGCCCGCCGCGAGCCGCCCCGAGCGGACCGCCTCGCGCAGCGCGGCCCGCAGGGAGCGGCCACGCGCGCGTGCCGGGGCGGAGGCGGCCGGAAGGAGCAGTTCCCAGGCGGCCGAGCCGGTGAGTCCGCCCGGATTGGTCCCCGATGACGTCATGGAAGTGGACCTTAAACCGGACCGCCGCGCTTCCTAGCGTCGCTGCCATGAACGCCACCACCTCGCGCGGCACCCTGCTCGCCGCGCTCGCCTGCGTCCTCGTCGGGGCGTCCTTCACCGCCAACAGCGTCCTCGGCCACTACCCGTACGCGGGTGGCCAGTTCCTGCGCTACGGCCTGGCCTGCCTGCGGCTCCTGCCGCTCGCCGGGTGGGGCGCCCCGGCCCGGCTGCGGCGGCTCACACCCCGCCAGTGGCTCAGGCTCGCGCTGCTCGCGGCGGTCGGCATGGTCGGCTTCAACCTGGCCGTGCTCGCCGCCGAACGCAGCGCCGAGCCGGCGGTACCGGGGGTCTTCGTGGGCTGCGCCCCCGTGGTGGTGGCGGTCGTCGTTCCCGTATTGGAGGGACGCCGGCCCCGGCGGACGGTCCTCCACGGTGCCCTTCTGGTCGCCGCCGGGGCCTTCACCGTGCAGGGCTGGGGGCGGACCGACGGTACCGGAATCACCTTCTCCGCCTGCGCGCTGGCCGGCGAGGTCGGCTTCGCGGTCCTCGCGGTGCCCGTGCTGCGTCCGCTCGGGCCCCGGCTGCTGTCCGCCGTCGTGTGCGGGCTGGCGGCCCTGGAGTCGGCGGTGGCCGGGGCCGTCCTCGGCGGCGACTGGCTCAGGCGTCCGGACGCGGCCGAGGCCGTCGCGTTGCTGTGGCAGGCGGCCGTCGTCACCGTCGTCGGCTTCGTGTGCTGGTACATGGGCGTGCAGCGGATCGGCGCCGAGCGCGCCACGCTCTTCTCCGGTCTCATCCCCGTCGCGGCCGCCTGCACCGCGCCGATCGTCGGCGCCGGCTCGTACGGGGCGGTCCAGGCCCTGGGCAGCGCCCTGGTGGGCACGGGAGTCGCCCTGGGGGCGGGGGCATTGAGGACGGCCGGACGCCGGCGGCGGTCAGCGGCTGCCGTCCAGGAGGACGCGCGCGACCAGGGCCGGGTCGTCGTTCATCGGGACGTGCCCGCAGCCGGGCAGGCGCACGAGCCGGGCCTTGGGGATGATCTGCTTGGCGCGCACTCCCTGGCGGCGCACCAGCAGCCGGTCCCTGGTGCCCCAGGCGACGGTGACGGGGATACCGGGCAGGCCGTCGGTGAAGTGGACGCCGACGCCCGCCCGGAGGGTCTCCTCGAATCCGTCCGCCCCTGCCAGGGCGAGCGTCTCGGCCACCACGGCCTCGGGCGAACGGCGGGCCGGGTGGGCGTAGATGGTACTGGTCAGGACGGTGCGGCCGGCCGCTGTCCGTGAGAGCCGCTCGACCAGTGGCAGCGGCATCCGCCGGGCGAGCGTGCGCATCGTCCGCAGCACGCCGAAGGCGTAACGCCGCTCGGCCTGCGTCCAGAACCCCGCCGGGGCCAGAGCGGTGACGGACCGTACGAGCTTCTCGCGGCCCAGTTCCAGGGCCAGCAGGCCGCCCAGGGAGTTGCCGGCCACATGGGGCCGTTCTATCTCCAGTGCCGCGCACAGGGCGCCCAGCACCACGTTCATCGTGGGCAGGTCGTGCCGGAGCCCTTCCGGCAGCGCGGGGGAGGCCCCGAAGCCCGGCAGGTCCACGGTGATCACCTCGCGTTCGGCCGCGAGCAGGTGGACCACCGGGTCCCAGGCCTGGCGGTGGTGTCCGATGCCGTGCAGCAGGAGCAGCGGCTCGCCGCCGCCCACGCGCGCGTAGGAGAGGGTCACGGTCCGCGGGCCGTGCGCGGAGGGGACCTCGAAGGAGACGGTGGCGGACATGGGTGCTCCTTGTGGGGGAATCGCCGACAACGACGGTAGACAGACTGTCAGCAATTGCTACCGACGGGTAGCCCCGGGTTCGAGTTGAGCTCCGGAACGCCAACGCCTCTCCGCGGCCACGGCGTCCCCACCGCGGCGCGCCTGGACACGGACGCCTGACGTCGGCTGGGATGAGGGCGTGACCACCGATACCGGGACCGAAATCTTCGAAGAGCACCGCCCCGCCCTCATGGGTGTCGCCTACCGCATGCTCGGGCGCGTGGCGGACGCCGAGGACGTGCTCCAGGAAGCCTGGTTGCGCTGGTCCACCGCCGACCGGGGCGCCGTGCGCGAGCCGCGCGGCTACCTTGTGCGGGTGACCACCCGGCTCGCCATCGACCGGCTCCGCCGGATCAAGGCGCGCGGCGAGTCGTACGTCGGCCCGTGGCTGCCTGAACCGCTGGTCACGGATCTCGCGCAGACCGTCCCGGACACGGAGGAGCGGGCCGTCCTCGCCGACTCCGTGTCGCTCGCCGTGCTGGTCGTCCTGGAGACCCTGTCACCGCTCGAACGCGCGGTGTTCGTCCTGAGAGAGGCCTTCGGTTATCCGTACGCGGAGATCGCCGCCCTGCTCGACCGCGGCGAGCCCGCGGTGCGTCAACTGGCCGGCCGGGCCCGCAGGCACGTAGGCGAACGGCGGCCGCGCTACGAGGCCGACCCCGTCCAGCGGCGCGACCTCACCGAGCGGTTCCTGGCCGCCGCGGCGGGCGGCGACCTGGAGGGGTTGATGTCGCTGCTCGCACCCGACGCGCGCCTGGTGGGCGACAGCGGCGGCAAGGCCAAGGCGCCGCTGCGGGTCCTGGAGAGCGCCGACAAGGTGGGCCGCTTCCTGGTCGGCGTGGCGCACAAGGGCGTCCCGGATCCGTCCGTCCGCTTCCTGGAGGTCAACGGCGGCCCCGCCATGCTGATCCTGTCCGGGGGTGAGCCCGACAGCGTCTTCCAGTTGGACGTGGCCGACGGGCGTGTCCAGACCGTCTACATCGTCCGCAACCCCGACAAGCTGCGGTCCCTGGCCGCCTGAGCCTCCCGGCCCCGACGCCCGCACGGCCGCCGCGGCCCCCGGTCCCAGACGTCTGCGTGGCTGCCGCGCCCCCGTCCCGGATGACGGGGCCGCGTCGTGGTGCCCGGAAAACCGGCCCCGTGCGAACGGGTCGTGAACACCGTGCGACAGACGTCTGTGCGCCGTCCGAGGGAACGAGGATTGGTCTTGACCAAGGGTGGGGGCCGCCTTATCGTCGCAGATAAGTACAACAACCTTTAATAAACAAGGGCGCTAAAACGCGGCCGGATCACGGCGATTGCGGAGGACAGGGTGGGGACCACGCAGCTGGAATCGGTGCCGGAGCCGAAGTACTGGCATCTCAAGACCGTGCTCAGCGAGGCACTGGACTCCGAGTTCTCGGTGGGCGAGATCCTGCCCAACGAACGGGAGCTCGCCGCCCGCTTCGGCGTGGCCCGTGCCACGCTGCGCCAGGCGCTGGAGCAGCTGGAGCTGGAGGGACGGCTGCAGCGCCGCCGCGGCGTCGGTACGACCGTCGCACCGCCACGCGTGGGCGTGGCCGTCGGCACCGACCAGCACGCCTGGCCGGGAGCGTCCGGCGACGCCTGGCAGAGCGTCGACTGCACCCTGGCCGCCCCGCCGGCCGCGATCGCCGACGCCCTGGAGACCGGCCACGAGGAGCCCGTGCACATGGTGCGCCGGTCCCGGATGAGCCACGGTCAGCCGGTCGCCGCCGAACTGCTCTATGTTCCGCACGGATCGGTGCCCGACCTGAGCGCGATAGACGCGCCGTCCGGGCCGGCACGCGCGCGTGCCGTGCTGCGTGAGCTGCACCGCCTCGAGCTGGAGGGCCAGGACCGCTCGGTCGAACTGGGCTCGGCCCGCGCGGACGACGCCAAGGAACTGGACCGGCTGCCCGGCGCTCCCGTGCTCGTCGTCACCACCCGCTTCGTCGTCCAGGGACGCACGGCCGCGATCTCCGTCGCCACCTACCGCGCCGACACCTGCCGGCTGACCTTCGGGGACTCGGGTGGCGTGGAGATACACGACGGCCCGCACCAGCAGGCCTCCTAGCCGGCCGGTCTTCCGACCGGCAGGACCCCTGGCCGGCGTCACCCGCCCTCGGCGGCAGGCCGTCACTGGCAACGGCCTGTCGTCACTCGGAGGGGCGGGTCGGCACCGGGACGGGTTGGTCATCACCGGGAGGGGCGGGCCCCCGGACCCCTCACGGCGGAGCCACTGACGGCGGCTCGTCATCGGGTACGGTCAGCCGGCGCCGGGAGGAGCGGACCCCCGGCGACGACCCACGGCGTCCCCTTCCACGGCGGCCCCCACCGGGATCAGCAGGCCCCCACCGGGACCAGCAGGCCGTCACCGGGACCGGCGGTCCGTCACCGGAAGAGGTCGGGCCAAACCCCCCTACGGCGGCTTTTCACCGGGACCGTCGCGCCGTCACCGTGCCCTCCACCGCGAACAGCTGCTCCTCGACGTGGTCGAGGGCCAGCCGGAGCGCGCCCGTCGCCACGGCCGCCTCGCCGAGCATCGACAGGGTGACCTTGGGCGGCCGCAGACAGTAGCGGTCCAGTTCGCGCCGCAGCGGCTCCAGTACGCCGTCCAGCCCCGCCGCCCAGCCGCCGATGACGACGAGTTCCGGGTCCAGGGCCAGTGCCAGCGCCGCCACGTCGTGGACGAGCCGCTGGATGAACCGCTCGACGGCCGCGCCGGCCCGCCGGTCACCCCGGCGGGCCAGCGCGAAGACCTCGGCCACCGCCCGCTCGTCCAGCGGGTGCAGCGGCTGGTCCGTCGTCGACAGCAGCGTCTCGGGGGTCGCCTCCCGGCCCAGCAGGTGCAGCGCGCCGATCTCCCCGGCGGCCCCGCCGAACCCGCGGTGCAGTCGCCCGCCGATGAGCGAACCGGCGCCCGGGCTCAGTCCCGCCAGTACGAAGACCATGTCGTCGGACTCGGTGGCGGCGCCCTTCCAGTGCTCGGCCACCGCCGCCGCGTTCGCGTCGTTCTCGACGAGCACCGGGCACTTGAACGAACGGCTCAGCCGTTCGCCCAGGTGCAGGCCGGTCCACCCGGGCAGCGCGGTGCCCAGCCGTACCGTGCCGTCCGCCTCGACGATCCCGGGCGTGCCGACCCCGACGGCCCGCAGTGAACTGCGCGGGACGCCGGCCCTGCGCAGCAGTTCGGCGACCGCGCCGCGCAGCCGCTCCAGCCGCTCGTCCGCCTCGGCGGTCTCCTCCACGTCCTTGGCCTGGGCGCCCACCACACGGCCGTCCAGGTCGGCCAGCAGCGCGGCGACCCGGTGCGCGCCGATCTCCAGGCCCAGCAGGTGCCCGGCCTCGGCCCGGAACCGGAACCGGCGCGCGGGCCGTCCCTGCCGGCGTGCGGTACCCTCCTCGGCCGCCGTCTCGACGACGAGTCCCGCCTCGATCAGGCCCTCCACGACGCCCTCGACCGTCGGCCGGGACAGCCCCGTCACCCGGGTGATCTCCGTGAGCGTCGCACAGTCCGTGGCACGCAGCGCGTGCAGCACCACCGCGGAGTTGATCCTTCGCAGCAGCGAGGGATCCCCGCCGGTCAGCCGCCCCACCGTCCGTCCTCCCAGCTCGTGCGCGTGTTGGGCGGATCGTACTCGGCACGGGCCGGGGCAGCGAGCGCCGGGGACGGCACGAGCGCGCGCCGGCACAGCGCGGGCCGGCCGGGGGTGCGGTCGCTGACGCCCCGCCAGTTGTCAGTGGGGGCCGCTTTACTGGAGCACATGGACATCGCGAAGGCTCTCGCCGTCATCGACCGGCTGCGCTGCGGGGAGTATCCAGCCCAGCGCACCCGGACGGACCTCGGCACGGCCGGACCCGGTTACCGGATGGCCGAGTTGGAGACGAGCGAAGACTTCTGGGAGGACGACGGCGGCCGGCGGGAGGCGACGGCGGGGCAGTTCGAGCTCGACCGGGACGGACTGGGGGAGCGGCTCACCGGACGCTGGGGCCCGCCGCAGGTGTTCAGCCTGTACAGCGTGCTCGAACGCACCCTGTCGGGTGAGGACGTGCCCGAGCCGTGGGCCTCGCTCAGCGGGCACGTACCGGACGTCCAGCTGTGGAGGGAGCGGGAAACCGGCCCGTGGATAGCGCTCGGGGTCTCCCAGTGGGACCAGGAGCTGCCGTTCCAGCTCCTCGCGGTCGTCACCGACGTCGATCCGCCGTGACCCGTCCGCTACGACGCCTCCGCGGCCACCCTCAGCCGTGCGAACTCCTCAGCCATCGTCTCGGCCGTCCAATGCGCGTTCAGCCCGCTCGGATTGGGCAGCACCCACACCCGCGTCTCGCCGAACGTCCGTTCCTGCGGCCCCACTTGGGCCGTGCGGTCGCCGAATGCCGCCCGGTACGCGGTGACGCCCACCACGGCCAGCCACCTCGGCCGCAGCCGCGCCACCTTCCGTGCCAGGAGCCGTCCACCCTCCCGGTACTCGTGGGGCGTCAGCTCCTGCGCCCGGGCCGTCGGCCGCGCCACGACGTTCGTGATGCCCAGTCCGTACGACAGCAACTCGTCCTGTTCCGCGGGCTTCATCAGCCTCGGGGTGAACCCCGACCGGTGCAGCACCGGCCAGAACCGGTTGCCCGGCCGCGCGAAGTGGTGGCCGGTCGCGGCCGTCATCAGACCGGGGTTGATGCCGCAGAACAGAACCCTCAGGCCGTCCGCGACGACATCCGGGACCGGACGGTCGCGGGCGGCCTGGAGCTCCGCCGGGGTGAAACGGGTCAGAGGATCGCCCCCGGCGCGTAGGCCGCGGCCTCCGGGCGTTGCTTCACGATCTCCTCGATCCGGCCCACGACCGTGCCGACCTGGTCGGCCGCCGCACCGGTGAAGGACAGCTTGTCGGCCATCAGCGCGTCCAGCCCCGCGCGGTCGAGCGGGAGGCGGTCGTCGGCGGCCAGCTTGTCGAGCAGGTCGTTGCGCTCGGCGCCCTGCTCGCGCATGGCGAGCGCGGTCGCGACGGCGTTCTCCTTGATCGCCTCGTGGGCGACCTCGCGGCCGACCCCGGCCCGCACGGCGCCCATCAGCACCTTGGTCGTGGCCAGGAACGGCAGGTAGCGGTCCAGTTCGCGGGCGATCACCGCGGGGAAGGCGCCGAACTCGTCGAGCACCGTCAGGAACGTCTCCAGCAGGCCGTCCAGCGCGAAGAACGCGTCCGGCAGCGCGACCCGGCGCACCACCGAGCAGGACACGTCGCCCTCGTTCCACTGGTCGCCCGCCAGCTCGCCGGTCATCGAGGCGTAGCCGCGCAGGATCACCATCAGGCCGTTGACGCGCTCGCAGGAGCGGGTGTTCATCTTGTGCGGCATCGCCGAGGAGCCGACCTGGCCCGGCTTGAAGCCCTCGGTGACCAGCTCGTGCCCGGCCATCAGCCGGATCGTCTTCGCCAGCGAGGAGGGCGCCGCCGCCAGCTGGACCAGCGCGGTGACGACCTCGTAGTCCAGCGAGCGCGGGTAGACCTGGCCGACCGACGTGAACGCCCGCGAGAAGCCGAGGTGCCCGGCGACGCGCCGCTCCAGCTCCGCGAGCTTCGACGCGTCGCCCCCGAGCAGGTCCAGCATGTCCTGGGCCGTGCCCACCGGGCCCTTGACACCGCGCAGCGGGTAGCGTCCCAGCAGCTCCTCGACCCGCCCGTGCGCCACCAGCAGCTCGTCCGCCGCGGTCGCGAAGCGCTTGCCGAGGGTGGTCGCCTGCGCGGCGACGTTGTGCGAGCGGCCGGCCATGACCAGCTCGCCGTACTCGGCGGCCAGCCTGCCCAGCCGGGCGAGGACGGCGACCGTACGGTCCCGCATCAGCTCCAGCGAGAGCCGGATCTGCAGCTGCTCGACGTTCTCCGTCAGGTCGCGGGAGGTCATGCCCTTGTGCACGTGCTCGTGCCCGGCGAGGTCGTTGAACTCCTCGATCCGCGCCTTCACATCGTGCCGGGTGACCTTCTCGCGCTCCGCGATCGAGGCCAGGTCGACCTGGTCGAGGACCCGCTCGTAGTCGGCGATCGCCTCGTCCGGCACCTCGATGCCGAGGTCCTTCTGGGCGCGCAGCACGGCGAGCCAGAGCTGCCGCTCCAGCCTCACCTTCTGCTCGGGCGACCAGAGCGTGGCGAGCTCGGCGGAGGCGTAACGTCCGGCGAGGACGTTCGGGATGCGGGGCTTGGCGGGCGCTGAAGTCACGTAAACGGATTCTACTGGCGATTCGTGCAGGCCAGCGCCACGGGGGTGTTCGTGGGAAGCTACGAGAGCTCCGCGTCGGCCGCCGCCGGCGGCTGCGCCGGGTCCTCGTAGGGCAGCAGCTCGGGCCGCTTCGCGGGGCGGCCGTCCCCCGAGGAACGGCCGGTCAGGCGCCGTCCTATCCACGGCAGCAGATGCTGCCGGGCGAAGCGGGCGTCCGCCACCCTGCGGGTGCGCCAGCCCGGACGCGCGGTCGCCGGCATGGGCGTACGCCACTCGGCGTCCTCGGGCTCGTGGCCGAGCGTCTGCCACACCGCCTCCGCGACCCGGCGGTGGCCCTCGGCGGTCAGGTGCAGCCGGTCCACGTCCCACAGCCGGGGGTCGGCGAGCGACGCTGCCCCGTACAGGTCGACGACGAGCGCGCCGTGCCGTTCGGCGAGCTCGTCGACGCAGGCGAACAGCTCCTCCATGCGGGGCCGGAAGCGCTCCAGGACGGGGCCCTGCCGGCCGGGGCTGCGCATCAGCACCAGCCGCTCGCACGACGGCGCCAGCCGCTCCACGGCCTCCGTGAGCAGCCCCGTGACCCTGCCCATGTCGCATTTGGGCCGCAGCGTGTCGTTGAGGCCGCCCACCAGCGTCACGACATCGGCCCGCATGGCCGCCGCCGTCTCCACCTGCTCGTCGACGATCTGTCCGATGAGCTTGCCGCGCACGGCGAGGTTGGCGTACCGGAAGCCGGGCGTGCGGGCGGCCATCCGCGCCGCGAGGAGGTCCGCCCAGCCGCGGTACGAACCGTCGGGCAGCCGGTCCGACATGCCCTCGGTGAAGGAGTCGCCGACCGCGACCAGGCTGGTGTACGTGGGATTCGTCTGCATGGCGTGAGCGATGGTATCCCCGCGACCCGGCGCCATACCAAGCGGTTGGTCCGCGGGGTCAGGCCATCCCGGTCACTCCCGCCGGTCCGAACAGCTCCCGCAGCACGTCCTCCATCGTCACCAGGCCCGCCAGCCGGCCGTCGGCACCCAGGACCGCCGCCAGATGCGTACGGCTGCCGCGCATCGCGGTCAGCACGTCGTCCAGCGGAGTGCCCTCGCGGACCCGGGCGATCGGGCGCATGTCCCGCAGCCGGAACGGCTCTCCTCGCGGCGAGGCGTCCAGGGCGTCCTTCACATGCAGGTAGCCGACGATGTGGCGCTCCTCGTCGACCACCGGGAAGCGCGAGAAACCGGACTCGGCCGACAGCCGCTCCAGCTGCTCGGGGGTGACCCCCAGACGCGCGTGGACGACCCGCTCCAGCGGAAGCACCACGTCGCGCACGGGCCGGCTGCCGAGCTCCAGCGCGTCGTGCAGCCGCTCCTGCGCCCGGTCGTCGATGAGGCCGGCCGCGCTGGCGTCCTTGACGATCTGGGCCAGTTCCGAGTCCGTGAAGGTCGAGGAGACCTCGCCCTTGGCCTCCACCCGCAACAGCTTGAGCAGGCTGTTCGCGAACGCGTTCACCGTGAAGATCACCGGACGCAGCGCCCGGGACAGCGCGACCAGCGGCGGTCCGAGCAGCAGCGCGCTGCGCACCGGCTCCGCGAGCGCGACGTTCTTCGGCACCATCTCGCCGAGCAGCATGTGCAGATACGTCGCCAGGGCGAGCGCGATCACGAACGACACCGCGTGGCCCGCCCCCGCCGGCACGCCCACCGCGTGGAACACCGGCTCCAGCAGGTGCGCGATCGCCGGCTCGGCGACCACACCGAGGACCAGGGTGCACAGGGTGATGCCGAGCTGCGCCGCGGCCAGCAGCGCGGACACGTGCTCCAGGCCCCACAGCACGCTCCTGGCGCGTCGGTCGCCCTCCTCGGCGTACGGCTCGACCTGGCTGCGGCGCACCGAGATCAGCGCGAACTCGGCGCCCACGAAGAAGGCGTTGACGACCAGGGACGCCAGGCCGATCAGGATCTGTACGGAGGTCACCGGCCGGCCCTCTTCTCGTCGTGCGTGTCACCGCGCGGATGATCGGCCCGCCGTGCGGGTCCCTCGCGGCCGTCGCCGTCCTCGTCGTCGAGCGGCGCGTGCAGCAGCACGCGCGCGGCCCGGCGGCCGCTCGCGTCCACCACGTCCAGCCGCCAGCCGGCGACCTGGAGGATGTCGCCGGTCTCGGGGATCCGGCCGAGCTCGGTGGCGATCAGGCCGGCCAGTGTCTCGTACGGGCCCTCCGGCACCCGCAGCCCGACGCGCGCGAGCTGGTCCACCCGCGCGGAGCCGTCCGCCGAGTACAGGCCGCGGCCCTCCTCGTCGGCCCCGGCCGGGGCGAGGTCGGGCGTCTCGTGCGGGTCGTGCTCGTCACGCACCTCGCCGACCACCTCCTCGACGATGTCCTCCAGCGTCGCCACGCCCGCGGTGCCGCCGTACTCGTCGATGACGACCGCCATCGTGCGTTTGCCGGAGAGCCGGTCCAGCAGCCGGTCGACTGTCAGCGACTCGGGGACCAGGAGCGGCTCGCGCATGATCTCGGAGACCCGCGTGCGGGTGCGGCGCTCGGCGGGCACCGCCAGCACGTCCTTGATGTGGGCGGTGCCCACGACCGAGTCGAGGCCGCCCTGGTACACGGGGAACCGCGACAGCCCGGTCGCCCGGGTCGCGTTCGCCACGTCCTCGCAGGTCGCCTGGGCGTCGAGGGCCATGACCTGGACGCGCGGGGTCATCACGTTCTCCGCGGTCAGGTCGGCCAGGTTGAGGGTCCGCACGAACAGCTCGGCGGTGTCCGCCTCCAGGGCGCCCTCCCTGGCGGAGTGCCGCGCCAGGGCGGCGAGCTCCTGGGGGCCGCGCGCGGAGGCGAGTTCCTCGGCGGGCTCCACGCCGAGCCGGCGCACCAGGTGGTTCGCCGTGTTGTTCAGGTGGGTGATGAAGGGGCGGAAGGCGGCGCTGAACCAGCGCTGCGGATTGCCCACCCGCCTGGCCACCGCGAGCGGCGAGGAGATCGCCCAGTTCTTGGGCACCAGCTCGCCGACGACCATCAGGAACACGGTGGACAGGGCCGTGCCGAGGACCAGCGCCACCGTGGTCGCGGCGGACCGGGACAGGCCGAGCGCCTGGACGGGACCCGCGATCAGCTTGGCGATCGACGGTTCGGCGAGCATGCCGACCACCAGATTGGTGACGGTGATGCCGAGCTGCGCGCCGGAGAGCTGGAAGGTCAGGTTCCGTACGGCCTTCAGCGCGCCGGCCGCGCCGCGCTCACCGCGCTCGGCCGCCCGCTCCAGGGCACCGCGCTCGACGGTCGTCAGCGAGAACTCGGCCGCGACGAAAGCGCCGCAGGCGAGGCTCAGCAGCACCGCGACCAGCAACAGGAGCACTTCGGTCATCGGGTCACCCCCGACCCATGGTCGGGCAGGACAGGGACAGGCGCGCTATGTCGCGCTCGGGGAGGCTCGCCCATGGGCGGACGCTCACAACCTTTCATGCAGGACCGGGTGTCCTCCAAGAGTAAAGGATGAGCAAAGAAATGTTCGGGGTCGGCCCGTCAGGGCCTCACGGGTCAGTCCGTCAGGGGCTTCACCCAGCGCCGCCAGCGCTCCTCGGGCGCGTAGCCCGCCGCCCGCCAGGCGTGGTGCGCGCTCTCGTTGCGGGTGAGCACCATGGCGTCCCCGCGCCGCCCGCCGAGCCGCACGAACCGCTCCTCCGCGGCCGTCAGCAGGGCCGAGCCGATGCCCCGGCGCCGCCGGTCCGGGTGCACGGCCAGCCGGTACAGGTGGCAGCGCCAGCCGTCGAAGCCCGCGATGACCGTACCGGCCAGTTCGCCGTCCTGCTCCGCCAGCAGCAGGGCCTCCGGATCGCGGGCGAGCAGGCGGGCCATGCCGTCCCGGTCGTCGCTGATGCTGGTGCCCTCCGCGGCCGTCGTCCAGAAGGCCAGCACGGTGTCGAGGTCGTCGGCGGTCGCGGCGCGTATGTGTAGATCGCTCATGAGGTGATCACACCACGCACCGCCGCCCGCCGGGCCCAATTCCAGCATCCGGACGCTCGCGCACCGCCGCGACCGCGTCACTCGTGCGCGATCGCGGCCAGCACGTTCATCCGGGAGGCCCGCAGCGCGGGCAGCAGGGCCGCGACGACGCCCACGAGCGCCGAACCGACCACCACCGCCACGATCGTGCTCCAGGGGATGGCCAGCACCCTCATGCCCTGGAGAGCCAGCACCCGCTGGGTGCACAGGCCCCACACCAGGCCCAGCACCAGCCCCAGGACCGCGCCGAAGACCGCGATCACCACCGACTCCAGCCGGATCATCCGCCGCAGCTGCCGGCGGGCCAGCCCGATGGCCCGCAGCAGACCGATCTCCCGGGTGCGTTCCACCACCGACAGGGCGAGCGTGTTGACCACGCCCAGGACCGCGATGACGATCGCGAGGCCGAGCAGCGCGTAGACGAGGTAGAGCAGCACCGCGATCTGGTCGTGGACCAGCTTCTTGTAGTCCGCCTGGTCGCGCACCTGCACATTCGGGTACGGAGCGAGGGTCTTCTCCAGGTGGGATCGCAACTGGTCGGTGCCCGTGCCCGGAGCGGCGTTCACATACAGTGCGGCGTCCGGGGTGCCCGGCACGTACTTCTCCACGGTTGCGATCCCGAAGTACACGCCGCCCTGGACACCGAACCCCTCGGCCGGGTCCTGGTTGGTGAGTGCGCCCACGGTCAGCCGGGCCTGCCGTCCGCCCTGGAACTCGACGGGCAGCACGTCCCCGGGCCGCACCCCGTGCTTCCTGGCGAAGCCGGCGTCCATGGCGAGGCTTCCGTCGGCGAGCGCCGCCGCGGTGTCGCCGTGGACGTACGTGATGTGGACGACCGAGTCGAACCGCGGGTCGTATCCGGAAGCGGTGGTCTCGACGCGCTTGCCGTCCGGCAGTCTCATGGCGACCGCGGCCAGCCGCTGCCGTACGACGGTGCCGGCGCCCCGGGTGCCGCGCACCGCGTCCGTGACCTCCGCGGAGAACGGCAGGAAGCTGCGGTTCTGCACCACGTAGTCGGCGCCCAGCACCCTGTCGATCTGGCGGTCCAGGGAGCGGGTCATGGAGGCACTGGCCACGGACAGCCCGCCCACCAGGGCCAGGCCCACCATCAGGGCGGCCGCCGTGGCGCCGGTCCGGCGCGGGTTGCGCAGCGCGTTGCGCTGGCTCATCCGCCCGATGGACCCGAACAGCGCCGGGAAGACCCCGCCCAGCACCCGGATCAGTGGGCGCACCAGCAGTGGCCCCGCGACGACGGCGGCGACCAGGGTGAGGACGATGCCCACGCCCAGCAGCGCGGCGGCGGTCGCGGTCCGGTGCGCGGCGGCGCAGCCCGCGAGCGCGGCCGCGCCGGCCGCGCCCACGGCCGCGCCCGCCGCCGCGCGCACCCGCAGCGGCCGCCCCATCCCGGCCACCTCGGTGTCCGCCAGGGCCGCCATGGGCGAGACGGTCGCGGCGCGACGGGCCGGCAGGTAGGCCGCCAGGAAAGTGACACCGATGCCGACGGCGTACGCGGCGACGGGCGTGAGCCACCTGACGACCATCGCCGCGGTCGTCAGGTTCATACCGAAGGCGCTCATCAGCCGGATCAGTCCGGCCGCGAGGCCGATCCCGGCCGCCAGTCCCACCGTGGAGCCGACCACGCCGAGCAGCACCGCCTCGGCCAGCACCGAGCGGCGAACCTGCCGCCGGTCGGCCCCCAGGGCGCGCAGCAGGCCCAGCTCGCGGGTGCGCTGGGCGATCAGCATGGAGAAGGTGTTGACGATCAGGAAGACGCCGACGAGGACCGCGATCCCGGCGAATCCGAGCATGACGTACTTGATGATCTTGACGAATCCGCCGAGCCGGGCGGCGGCGGACTTGGCCTGCTCACCAGCCGTCCTGAGGTCGTAGCCGGTGGTACCCACGGCCCGGCCCACGCGCTGCTTGAGCTCGGCGTCGGTGACACCCCTGACCGCGTCGACCGAGATGCTCGTCGCGCGGGTCGTGGAGCCGAGCAGCCTGGCCTGGGCGGTGGGGGTGTCCAGGAAGAGCCTGGCCGCGCCCGGGTTGGTGGTGGTGAACGCGGCGATGCCGACGACCCGGACGCGGAACGAGCCGGGCTGCGCCTGGACCGCGAGCACGTCGCCGACCCGCACGCCGTTGTGCCGGGCAGTGTCGGCGTCCAGCAGGGCCTCGCCGTCGCCGCGTGGTGCGTGGCCGGAGGTCAGCCGCACCGGGCTGCGGTCGGTGACCTGCCAGTTGGAGACGATCGTCGGGGCGCCCGTGGTCGGGCCGACCGGTTCGTTGCGGCTGTCGACGACCATGGCGTTCTGGACGGCCACGTCCACGTGCGTCGCGGCGACGCCGTCGACCCTGGCCACCCGCTGGGCTAGGGACGCCGGCACGGTCTGCACGACCCCGGTGGGCAGGGCGGACTTCAGTTCCTGCTTCGGGGCCACCGTGACATCGGCGGCGGTGGAGGCGAAGAGCCGGTCGAAGGTGCGGGCGACGGTGTCGGAGAAGATCAGGCTGCCCGTGACGAAGGCCACGGACAGGATGACGGCCAGGGCCGAGAGCAGCAGCCGCCCCCTGTGGGCCAGGAAGCTGCGCAGTGTCGCCTTGAGCACGGGGTCAGGCCTCCTCTACGGCGACGCCGTCCCCGTCGAACCGGCCGTGGATCACGTCGAAGCCGGGGGTGGGGCCGGGGGTGAGGTCGGGGGTGGGACCGTGGGTGGGGACGACTCCTCCGGCGAACAGGCGCATGCGCTCCAGCACGGCCTCAGCGGTCGGGTGCTCCATCGCGTCCACGATCCGGCCGTCCGCGAGATACAGCACCAGGTCGGAGTGGGCGGCCGCGTTCGGGTCGTGGGTCACCATGACGACGGTCTGCCCGAGGCTGTCGACGGCGTCGCGCAGGAAGCCGAGCACCTCCAGACCGGCCCGTGAGTCGAGATTGCCGGTCGGTTCGTCGGCGAAGATCAGCTCCGGCCGGGAGGCCAGGGCCCGTGCGCAGGCCACGCGTTGCTGCTGGCCGCCGGAGAGCTGGGACGGCCGGTGCCCCAGCCGGTTGCGCAGCCCCAGCGTGTCGATGACCTCGTCCAGCCACTTCTCGTCGGGCTTCCGGCCCGCGATGTCCATCGGCAGGGTGATGTTCTCCAGCGCGTTCAGGGTGGGGATGAGGTTGAACGACTGGAACATGAAGCCGATCCGGTCCCGGCGCAGCCGGGTCAGTTCACGGTCCTTCAGCCCGGTGATCTCGGTGTCGCCGACCCAGACCCGACCGGTCGAGACGGTGTCGAGCCCGGCCAGGCAGTGCATCAGCGTGGACTTCCCGGAGCCGGAGGGGCCCATGACCGTGGTGAAACGGCCGCGCTCGATGTCGACGTCCACCGAGTCCAGCGCGAGCACGGCGGTCTCGCCCGATCCGTACGCCTTGGTCAGTCCGCGGGCGCGGGCCGCGATCCCGTCGACCGACGCCTGGGCCGGCGGCGCAGCAGGTGTGGACACGGGGGCCTCCTTGGGGGTCCTTCGACCCGTTACGTCCTGGCTCATGACAGGTTTGTCCCCGGACGAGCGTAATGTGATCGGGCCCACAGTCGGTATCCTCCGTTGGGCCCAGCAGCGCTCTCCGCCTTCAGGACGGGTCCCTGTTACCCGCGTAAGGGGCATGCGGGCTCCACGTTGCGCCCGTGCCCGCGCGGCGGAAGCGCGAGTGAACACCTGATGGGCCGATCAGGTGGTCGGCCGATCACCGAGGCCGGTGGAGACCGGTCGCCAGGCGGTGCCCAGCGTGCAGTACGAGGAGGGCTGGACCGGACCCCGCTCCGGAACCAGCATCCGCCGATAGGGGCCGAGCTCGAACCCGGCGTCGCGCAGGGCGGAGACCGGATCGCGGGACAGATGGCAGCCGCCGCACAGCAGTGGCCACACGGTGAGGTCCAGGGCGCGCTGGGTCAGGTTCATCGCGCGGCCGCCGCCCCTGCCGTGCTCGAAGAACCGCACCTCGCCGCCGGGCTTCAGCACCCGCCGCGCCTCGGCGAGCGCGCGCCGCACGTCGCGCACGCTGCACAGCACCTGCGCGAGCACCACCGCGTCGAACGCCTCGCTCTTCACCGGCAGCGCCTCCGCGCAGCCCGGCACCACGTCGACCGGGACCTCGGCGCGGACGCCGGCCTCGAGCGCCCGCTGCCGCAGCAGCCGCTCCGGTTCGATCGCGACGACCTCCGCGACGGAGCCCGGATAGCGCGCGAAGTTCAGTCCGTTGCCCGCGCCGATCTCGATCACCCGCCCGGACAGCCCGGCCAGCAGCCGTCGGCGCACCCCGGCCATGCCCATGCTGGTCTCCGCGGCCACGCTGGCGCGGGCGTAGTAACGGGCGAACACCGGATGTCGCACGGCATCCCGCGCCGCCTTCCCGGAGCCTACGGATCGCAAGGACATGGCACCCTCCCCGACCATGACGGGCCTGGGGTGAGTGTCCCCCACGCCCACCCACCGCACGCCCACCAATGCCGACCCCCAACCTCGCCCGCACGTCCCGGCCGTGCCTGCGGCACGTGCGCCGGAGTCGTGCGCCGTCTCCTGCCGCAAGACGTGGGTGCGATGTGTGCCCCGGAGAGGCCCGCGTCCCCGGCGTGCGTGACGGACGTGCGCGGGGGCTCGCACGTGCCGCGCGTGCACAGGGCCGGGGTGGTTTTCCAGGTGTCACCGGGGCCGCTACGCGCCTCCGCACCGGGCGCCGTCGCAGCCCGCCGCGCGTTGGATGACGTAAGGCGTACTCGTTCGTGGCGTGCCCGTCCGGGCTGTCGGCCGTGTGCTTGTCCGGGTTGGCCCGATGATCGTGTCGGCACGGGTGATGGTCCGGCGCCAGGCAGCCGCGCATGGGCCGGCTGCGGCTCTCAGCGGCTGCCGGGGCCCGGGGGCCGCCCGATCCGCGTTGGGTGGTCGTCGCGGTCGACCGCTTTGGATGACACGGCGTGCTCGCCTGCGTCGTCGGCCGTGCGCTCGTACGGGGTGGCCCGACGGCTCAGCGCCCGGCTGCCGCGCACGGGTCCGCCGCGGCCGTCACCCGGCCGCCGGGGTTCAGGCCCGCCCGAGGCGCGGCCGCACACGGGCGGCGTACGGGCACGCGGGCCAGGTGTCCGTACGCCGCCGGTGCCGGGTGCGTGGGACCCCGTCTCGCTCAGGCCCCCCGTGCGAACGGCGCGGGTGCCTCCCGGGTGGTGAACTCCTCCGCGTTCCACCTGCCGCTCAGACAGGGGGCCAGCCACTCGGGGGCCATGGACCGGAAGGTGGCCGGGGACAGGGCGCCCGCGGCTTCGGGGAGGGCGCCGAGCAAGGGGGCGCCGGCCGCTTCGGGGAGGTCGGTGACGTTGCAGCGGCAGGCGAGGTCGGGCTCGGCGGGCCAGCTGCCGATCACCACGCCGAGGAGATCCAGATCGCGGGCACGCAGTTCACGGGCCGTCAGCTCCGTCGTGTTCAGCGTGCCCAGACCCGCCGTGGCCACGACCAGCACCGGGGCGCCCAGCAGCTTCGCCGCGTCCGCCAGAGTGCCGCCGTCCGCGTCGAAGCGGACGAGCAGCCCGCCCGCGCCTTCCACCAGCACCAGATCGTGCTCGGTGGCCAGCTTGGCGGCGGCCTCGGCCACCTCGTGCGGGCGCACCGGCGCCCGCCCGGCCCGCAGGGCCGCCGTCGCGGGCGCCAACGGCTCGGGATAGCGGGCGAGTTCGCGCGCGGTCACCGCACCGGCCAGCCGAGCGACCTCGTCGGCGTCCCCGCGCTCGTCCGGCCCCACGCCGGTCTGCGCGGGCTTCAGCACGGCCACCGACCGCCCGGCCGCGACGGCCGCCGCGGCGACGGCGGCCGTCGCCACCGTCTTGCCGACCTCCGTGCCCGTGCCCGTGATCACCAGTACCGGCATCTCAACCCTCCCGCGCCGCAGCGCACACCGCGCGCGCGATCCGTGCCACGTCCACGTCACCGGTGACGTACGGCGGCATCGTGTACACCAGGTCACGGAACGGCCGCAGCCACACGCCCTCGCGCACGGCCGCCCGGGTGGCCGCCGCCATGTCCACCGCGTGGTCGAGCTGGACCACTCCGATGGCGCCCAGGACCCGTACGTCCCGCACTCCCGGCAGCTCCGCGGCCGGAGCCAGTCCGTCCCGCAGACCCGCCTCGATCCGCTTGACCTCCGTGTGCCAGTCCTGGCCGAGCAGCAGCCCGATCGACGCGCAGGCCACGGCCGCCGCCAGCGGGTTGGCCATGAACGTCGGGCCGTGCGCGAGCACCGGCACCTCGCCGCGCGAGATCCCCTCGGCCACCCGCGCGGTGCACAGCGTCGCCGCCATCGTCAGATAGCCGCCGGTCAGCGCCTTGCCCACGCACATCACGTCCGGCGTCACGGCGGCGTGCTCCGCCGCGAACAGGGTGCCGGTGCGCCCGAACCCGGTCGCGATCTCGTCGAACACCAGGAGCACGTCGTGCGCGTCGCACACCTCGCGCAGCACCCGCAGATAGGCGGGGGAGTGGAAGCGCATCCCACCCGCGCCCTGCACCACCGGTTCGACGATCACGGCGGCCAGTTCGCCGGCGTGCCGCTCGACCGTCTCCCGCAGATGGTCGGCGTACGCCTCCTCGTACCCGGCCGGCGGCGCGTCCGCGAAGACCTGACGCGGCAGCACACCGGTCCACAGCTCGTGCATCCCGCCCTCGGGGTCGCACACGGACATCGGCTGCCAGGTGTCCCCGTGGTAGCCGCCCCGCCAGGTCAGCAGCCGCCGCTTGTCCGGGCGGCCGAGCGAGCGCCAGTACTGAAGGCACATCTTGACCGCGACCTCGACCGACACCGAACCGGAGTCGGCGAGGAACACATGCTCGAGGCCCTCTGGTGACATGTCGACAAGGAGCTTCGCGAGCCGGACGGCGGGCTCGTGCGTGAGCCCGCCGAACATCACGTGGCTCATCCGCTCCAGTTGCTCCCGGGCGGCCTTGTTCAGCACCGGGTGGTTGTAGCCGTGGATCGCCGCCCACCACGACGACATGCCGTCGACCAGTTCGCCCGAGCCGTCCGCGAGCCGCAGCCGTACCCCGCTCGCCGACTCCACGACGAGCGGTTCGTGGCGGCCGGGCATGGGTCCGTACGGGTGCCACACGTGCCGCCGGTCGAGCTCCAGCAGCTCGGGCACGCTCGGGCCGGGCGTGGTGTGCGGTTCAGGCATTGGGTGCGAGGTCCGTTCCGGCGCCCCGGCGGCGTACGGAGACGAGATCCGTACGCGGCTCGTTGCCGGTCGCGGTCGCGGCCGGTGCCGTTTCCTCCGCCGGTGCCGCGGCGGAACCGCAGACCCCGCCACCCTGGTGCGACCCGCACCCCGCCCCCTGGTGCGACCCGCACCCCGTGCCGTCGTGGGACCCGCATCCGCCCCCGGCCGCCACCCGGTGCTCGGGCAGCGTCACCTGGTCGGCGCCCTCCACCTCGAACCCGGCGTCCGCGATCATCTCCAGGTCGGCCTTGCCCGCCTGGCCCTCGCTGGTCAGGTAGTCGCCGAGGAAGATCGAGTTGGCCAGGTGCAGCGCGAGGGGCTGCATGGTGCGCAGGTGCACCTCGCGGCCGCCCGCGATCCGTACCTCCACGTCGGGGCAGACGAACCGGACCATCGCGAGGATCCGCAGGCAGCGCTGCGGGGTCAGGTTCCACTCCTTGGCGAGCGGTGTGCCCTCGAACGGGATCAGGAAGTTCACCGGAACGGAGTCCGGGTCCAGGTCGCGCAGCGAGAAGACCACGTCGACCAGGTCCTCGTCGCTCTCGCCCATCCCGGCGATGAGCCCGGAGCAGGCGGACAGCCCGGCCGCGTGCGCCTTGTGCACCGTGTCCACCCGGTCGGCATAGGTGTGGGTGGTGGTGATGTCGCCGTACGTCGCCTCGGAGGTGTTGAGGTTGTGGTTGTAGGCGTCGGCCCCGGCCTCGCGCAGCCGTTCGGCCTGGCCGTCGGAGAGCAGTCCGAGGCAGGCGCACACCTCGACGCCCTCGTTCTGCTCCTTGATCGCCTTGATGGTGTCGGAGACCCGGTCCACGTCGCGGTCGGTCGGGCCGCGCCCGCTGGCCACCAGGCAGACCCGCTTCGCGCCGCCCGCCAGCCCCGCCGCGGCGGCCCTGGAGGCGTCGTCGGGCTTGAGCCAGGTGTACTTGAGGATGTCCGCCTTCGAGCCGAGCCGCTGGGAGCAGTAGGAGCAGTCCTCGGGGCACAGGCCCGACTTGAGGTTGACGAGATAGTTGAGTTTCACCCGCCGGCCGAACCAGTGGCGGCGCACCTTCCCTGCCGCGGCCACCACGTCGAGCAGGTCGTCGTCCGAGGTGGCCAGTACGGCCAGAGCTTCCTCGCGGGTCGGCGACTCGCGCCGAAGCCCCTTGTCCACCAGCGTGTTCAGCAGGTCCATGAGAGCTGATCCTGTCCTACGGCCCGGTCCGCGGCCAAGGAGACTCCGCACAACGACCGGCCCATCGACATGTGGGTATTGCCACATCATGGGCGGCCGGCCCTGCCGCTAGGGTCTGTCCACTGCCTACAAATGCCCCGGAGGACCCATGGCGTTCGGCTGGATCGAGGAGCAGGCGGACGCACGCCGCCGGGCCGGACTCGTACGGACCCTGCGGCCCCGCCCCGCCGACTCCCCGCTGCTCGACCTCGCGGGCAACGACTACCTGGGGCTGGCCCGCCATCCGGAGGTGACCGAGGGGGCCGCGGCCGCGGCGCGTACCTGGGGCGGCGGCTCCACCGGCTCCCGGCTGGTCACCGGCACCACCGAACTCCATGCCGAACTGGAGCGCGAGCTGGCCGGATTCTGCGGCTTCGAGGCGGCGCTGGTCTTCTCCTCGGGATACGCCGCGAACCTGGCCGCGGTCACCGCGCTTGCGCCGCACGGCTCGCTCGTCGTCTCCGACGCGGGCAACCACGCCTCGCTCATCGACGGCTGCCGGCTGGCCCGGGGCACGACACAGGTCGTCGCGCACGCCGACCCGGACGCCGTGCGCAAGGCGCTCGGCACGCACGAGGGCCCGGCGGTGCTCGTGTCGGACACGGTGTTCTCGGTCGACGGCGACGCGGCTCCGCTGGCGGAGTTCGCCGCGGCCTGCCGGGAGCACGGCGCCGGTCTCGTCGTCGACGACGCCCACGGGCTGGGCGTCCTGGGCGCCGGCGGCCGCGGCGCCGCGCACGCGGCCGGGCTGGCGGGCGCCGACGACGTGGTCGTCACGGCCACGCTGTCGAAGTCGCTCGGCAGCCAGGGCGGAGTCGTCCTCGGGCCCGCGCGGGTGATCGACCACCTGGTCAACGCGGCCCGGACGTTCATCTTCGACACCGGTCTCGCGCCCGCGGCCGCGGGGGCCGCCCTCGCGGCGCTGCGACTGCTGCGCCGCGAGCCGGATCGGGCGGCACGCGCGCGTGCGGTGGCGGCCGAACTCCACGCACGCCTGACCGCCGCGGGCCTGGAGGCGGTACGTCCGGACGCCGCGGTGGTCTCGGTGCGCGCGCCGTCCCCGGAGCGGGCCGTGCGATGGGCGGCCGACTGCCGGGCGGCCGGGCTGGCCGTGGGCTGTTTCCGTCCTCCTTCCGTGCCCGACGGCATCTCACGACTGAGGCTGACCGCCCGCGCGGACCTCTCCGGGGCGCAGATCGAACGTGCTGTACGGGTGATCGGTGGAACACGACCATGAGTCGGCGTGACACGGCCGGGCGCCACTGGCTGTGGATATGACCGGATTGCCCGTCAGGTGCGGTGTGTCGCGGCCGTGAAGACCGCCCAGCTCGCGGGGGAGAAGAGCAGCGCGGGCCCGGCCGGGGCCTTGGAGTCGCGCACGGCGAGCAGCCCGGCCCACGGTCCCGTGGTGGGCCGGCTCGTCTCGACGCAGTTGTTGGCTCCCGTGCTGTAGCTGCTGCGCAGCCAGCGCACGCCGTGCAGATCGGTACTGGAAGGTACGTGCCGAGGCGGAGTGGACATGGGGCCTCCTTACGCGGTACGCGGTTGTGCGACGTCAGGGGGTCTGGCGTATCCCGGCGATGAAGTCCAACGAGTCCTCGGGCGAGAGGGCGTGGATCCGCAGGGTGTCGAAGGCCTCGGCGTAGGCCTCTAGGTCTTCTTTCCGCTCGAGGTGGAGGCTACTCGTCAAGTGGTCGAGAACCACCACGTTCAGATCAGAAGCGTTCGAAAATGAGAAGATAACGAAAGGGCCGGTGATGCCGATGTGCGCGCCGGCGGCGAACGGCAACACCTGGAGTCGTACTTGGGGCAGCCGGGCCGCCTCCGTCAGCCGCTCCAGCTGCCGCCTCATGACCTCGGGCCCGCCCACCTCCCGGCGCAGCACCGCCTCGTCCAGCACCGCGTCCAGCGCCAGCGGCGGCCGCGAGCGCAGCACGTCCTGGCGGGCCAGCCGCACCTCCACCAGCGCGTCCAGCCGGTCCTCGTCGAGCCCGTCCACGGCGGCCCGGGTGACCGCGCGGGCGTACTCGGGCGTCTGGAGCAGTCCGGGGACGACCGAGGTCTCCAGGGTGCGCATCCCGCTCGCCTGCGACTCCAGGCTGATGAAGTCCCGGTAGGTCGGCGGCAGCACTCCGCGATAGGCGTGCCACCAGTGGTGCCGGTCGCCGCCGTCGTCCAGCCCCGCGAGCACCAGGAGCAACTCGCGCAGCTGGGCGTCGTGGACCGCGTACGCGTCCAGGAGCGAGCGCACGTCGGCCGGTTTCACCCCGCTGGTGCCGGTCTCGATCCGGCTGACCTTCGACTGGTGCCAGCCGACCAGGCGGGCCGCCTCACCGCTGGTGAGACCCGCGCCGGTGCGCAACGCGCGCAGTTCGGCGCCCAGCTTCCGGCGGCGCACCTCGGGACCGTGCTGCATGGGCTACTCCCTCGCTCCCTCTGAACGCTCCATGCGACCCGCTGCGGATACGGTCTGTCGTCGCAGAGTTCACCGCATCGAGCGACAGATATATGCATATCTCGGTGGATCGCCACCGAGACCGGAGAGGTGATGGCAGTCTGACGGCGAAGCACCAGTGCGGGACCGTACTCGAATCATCCGCCAAGTGTCGGACTCCGGCCCCGTGGGAAAGGGACGACGTCGCCATGGCAGACCATCTGGAAGCATCCGTCACTCTGCCGAGCGATCCCGCCTCGGTCTGCGCGGCCCGTGCCTATGTGGCCGGCACGCTCGCGGAGTGGGGCCTGCCGCCGACCACGGACACCGCCGAGACGGTCCGGCTCATCGTGTCCGAACTCGCCACCAACGCCGTACAGCACACTTTGGGGCAGTCACCCACCTTCACGGTGGACCTCGTCCTCGTGCGTGACGAACGACTGCGTATCGGGGTCACCGACAGCCACCCCCGGTTCCCGAAACGCCTGCCGGCCGCCGTCCAGCAGGACAACGGCCGGGGCATGGTGATCATCCGGTGGCTCACCGCCGAGTGCGGTGGCAGACTGACCGTGAGGCCGACCCGGGAGGGCGGCAAGACGGTCTGCATCGAACTGCCGTGGACGGTTCCCGCCCGACCGGTGACGGCCGCGGGTCAGGAACCGTAGGAACGTGCGGTGACGACGTCGAAGCTCCGTCACCGCACGGCACCGCACTGCGGCCGGGTCAGCTCACCCGGCCGTACCAGACGCTCTTCGTCCAGATCTTCTGGAGCTTCACCACGTCCCCGGTCTTCGGGGCGTGCCAGATCTTGCCCTTGCCGGCGTAGATGCCCACGTGGTAGACGTTCGAGCCCGAGTGGAAGAACACCAGGTCCCCGGCTCGGCGACTGCCCGCGGAGATGTGCCGACTCTTGTTGTACTGCTGTGCGGCCGTGCGGGGCAGCTTCTTGCCCGCCCTCTTGAACGAGTACAGCGTGAGCCCGGAGCAGTCGAACCTCCGCGGCCCCGTGGCGCCCCACTGGTAGGGCGACCCCTGCTTGGACGCTGCGATCCGCAGCGCCGTGTTCGCGGTCGTCACGGCCGAGGCCTCGGAGGCCACACCCGGGACCACGATCGAGCCGCCCACGGCGGCCAGGGTCAGGGCCGAGGCCGTGCCGGCCCGGGCCATCAGCGACGGGACACGATTGAGCGCAGTCATGCGCAACCCTTCGTCAGCCGCCTGTGAAGGATGACCTGTCGGATTCGGGCTGGCGAAGTTGCCCGGCCGCGTTGCCGCGGCTTCACCCCAAGGGCTGCTCGGACCGGCCATGGCGTGACCGTTCCGGCGACCCGTCGTGCTTGGGTCCTCCACTCCTGCCGATCCACTCCTGTCGACCGGTCATCCGGGCGGCGGCAGGACTCGGCGTCCGCCCGGACCGCCCCGCCGTTGTGGCGGGGGCTTGTCGTCAGACAGGGATCTTCACCTACGGATGTCCGAAAATCCCAACGCAACCGCGTGTTTGTGTTGTTACTCACCACGCGCCCGTTCGGGTGGACACCCTCGCGATCGAACGTCTTCCCCCTCCCGCGACGACCCCCGGACCAGCAGCGGAACACCTCATTCCGCCATCCGGGGAGGCGCGTTGCGCAACTGCGGCGGTCCCGAAAAGGGAGCTGAACCTACACCGAAAGGCGGTCGGTCATTAGGGGCGATTTCACCCCGTGTCCAGACAGATGGGCCACATTGCCCGCCGAGACCGCGGCTGGGGATGACGTCAACTTCCGCAGTCGGGGGGCAGGGTGACGCGGGCCGTGCGCCGCTCGCCGTCCAGCACCCGCAGGGCCCGGACCGGAGTGTCCGCGTGCAGCTCGGTCTCGCCCCGCCGGTGCGTCAGCGCCAGGGTGTCGCGCAACTCCGCCGCCCTGCCGACGAGCGCCCGGGCGGCCCTCAGGGCCCGGTAGGTGTCTCCGGGTCGTCCCGGGTTGACGCGGCCCAGCAGGCGGCCGCCTCCAGGTAACGGTTGATCGGCTCCGCCTCGGCGCGGGTCGGCGCCGGCAAGGGCGGCAGCTCGGGTGGTGGCATCGGCGGCTCACCCCGCGTCCGGCGCGGTGCGCGTGGCCCCGCGGTTCGGGACGATTCGGTCAATCAGTCCATAGTTCAGGGCTTCTTGTGCGTCCAGCACCTGCTCCCGCTCCAGGTCGGTCCGCACCTGCCGCGCGGACCGCCCGGTGCTCCGCGCGGGCAGCTCCTCCAGGCGGGCGCGCACCCGCGTCAGCTCGTCCGCCTGGATCGCCAGGTCGGACGCCTTGCCCTCGACCGGCTCGGGCAGCGACGGCTGCCGCAGGACCACGCGGGCGCCGGGCAGCGCGTACCGCTTGCCCGGGGTGCCCGCGGCCGGCAGCACCGCCGCGGACGCGACGGCCTGGCCCAGGCGGATCGTCTCCACGTCGCAGCACACGTACCGCATCGTGTCGTGGACGGCCGTCGTCGCGCCGAACGAGCCGCCGGGGGAGTTGATGCAGAGCGAGATGTCCCGGTCGGGCGTCCAGTGCTCCAGGTGGAGGAACTGTGCGATCACGTCGTTCGCCGCGGTGTCGTCGATCGGTGTGCCGAGGAGGACGATCCGCTCCTCGAGCAGTTTCGCGTACGGATCCAGGGATCGCCGGCCGGCGCTGGTGATCTCGGTGAACTCGGGCAGGACGCAGCGGGCGGACGGTCGCGTCATGGCACACCCCTCGATGCGGCGGCGCCGGCTCCGGTCGGAGCGGTCTCTGTGAAAAATGTACAGGACGTACGTAAGTCGCGGAGGGCTCTCCCGTGCCGGGCGCGGAAACGGTCCCGGGTCGTGCACGGCGTCCTGCGGGGTGAAGCTGGAAGCACGGGCGCTCGACGACCCAGGGGACTGGCCATGGTGTTCTTCGCGATGTCCGAGCGGCGCCCTCTCCCGCCGCTCTCCGCCGCAGATCTGGTGCTGGAGCACGAGCGGCTCCACCAGGAGATCGATCAGCTCCAGCGGGCCCTGACCTCGCATGCCGTCATCGATCAGGCGATCGGCGCCGTGGTGACCTTCGGGCGGATCCCGCCCGAGGACGCCTGGCAGGTCCTGCGGGAGGTCTCCCAGCGGTCGAACACCAAGCTGCGCACGGTGGCCGAGCACGTGCTGAAGTTCGCGCAGGGCGGTGCTCTGCCCGACATCGAGCTGGAGCAGCTGAGGCGGGCGCTGGGGCGGTACTCCGCACGCTTCTCCGGCGGGCGGTCGCAGCCCTGAGAGCAGCGCGAACGCCCCGTAGGGTGGGGGTATGGCCTACGAGATTCCGGTGACGCAAGCCCGGGCTGAGCTCGCCGACCTGATCAACCGGGTGGTGTACGGCGGTGAGCGCGTGGTCGTCACGCGGCACGGCAAGCCGCTCGTCGCCCTGGTCTCCGCCGCCGACCTGGAACGGCTCGAGCAGCTCGCGGAGCCTGCCGGGGACCCGGTGGTCGGCGCCGTCCCGCAGGTCCGCGACGTTCCGTCCGCCCCTCGTGAGCAGCAGCGCTTCGGCATCACGGCGGACCATCGGGGGCCGGAGGCCCGCTAGCGGGTGAGGCCCGGGGCGGCGCGTGTCCTGCGTCGCCGGCGGGTCTGAACTGCACTGCCCGACGGGGCAGTTGAATTGCCCGAGGGTCCCGCGAGGGGCCCCGCTTCGCCGTCACGCCGCAAGGCGGCGCGCTCCGACGGCCGGGTGAGTGGCGAACGGCCCCGGCGCCCCGGGCCGTTGCCGAGCCCCTCGGAACTCCGCTCAGCGGGACACGTCGCGCCGCTTATCGGATTGGCAAAGAAGGTCAACGCCCCCTGTTCTCAGGGACCTCACAGCCGCAAGGATCCCCGTACCCAATTCGCAACGATGTACGGGGAGGTCCCACTTGAGGGACGTGAGACCCAAGAGCCGTGCGCTGGCGCTCGGTTCGGCCGGCGCGCTGGTCACGGCGACCCTGATGGCCGGCGCCATGGCGACGCCCGCAGCCGGCGCGAACAACGGCCAGGGCCAGGACCGCGAGACGCGTGGCGCGGCGATCGCCGCGGAGCGTGCCGCGAAGGCCGGCATCGACTGGCAGGACTGCCCCGCCGACTGGGGGCTGGTCAAGCCCATCCAGTGCGGTTACGTCTCGGTGCCGCTCGACTACGCCGACCCGTACGGCAAGCAGATCAAGCTGGCCGTCGACCGCATCGGCAACACCGGCACCAAGGAGGAGCGCCAGGGCGCCCTCGTCTACAACCCGGGCGGCCCCGGCGGTTCGGGCCTGCGCTTCCCGACCCGGGTCACCAACAAGAACGTCATCTGGGCCAACGTCGCGAAGGCCTACGACTTCGTCGGCTTCGACCCGCGCGGTGTCGGCCACTCGGCGCCCATCTCCTGCGCGGACCCGCAGGAGTTCGCCCAGGGTTCCGGGATGGACCCGGTGCCCGACTCCGAGGCGGACAAGAGCATCCAGCGCAAGCTGGCCCGCGAGTACGCGCAGGGCTGCTACGAGCGCACCGGCGCCGCCATGCTCCAGTCGATGACCACCGCGAACACGGTCCGCGACCTGGACGTCATCCGCGCCGCGCTCGGCGAGCAGAAGCTCAACTTCCTCGGCGTCTCCTACGGCACCTACCTCGGCGCCGTCTACGGCACCATGTTCCCGGGCCACGTGCGCCGGATGGTCGTCGACAGCGTGGTCAACCCGGCGCGGGAGAACATCTGGTACCAGGCCAACCTGAACCAGGACACCGCCTTCGAGGGCCGCTGGAAGGACTGGCAGGACTGGGTCGCCGCGAACGACGCCACCTACCACTTGGGCACCACCCGCGACGCCGTCCAGGAGCAGTGGCTGAAGCTGCGCGCCACCGCCAAGAAGAGCCCCATCGGCGGGGTCGTCGGCCCCAACGAGCTGATCTCCTTCTTCCAGAGCGCGCCCTACTACGACTCGTCGTGGGCGCCGGTGGCGAGGGTGTTCAGCAAGTACGTCGCCGGTGACACCCAGGCGCTGATCGACGCCGCCGCCCCGGACATGTCCGACATCGCGGGCAACATCTCCTCGGAGAACGGCAACGCCGTCTACACCGCCGTGGAGTGCACCGACGCCAAGTGGCCCACCAACTGGCAGACGTGGGACCGGGACAACACGAGGCTCCACAAGACCGCCCCGTTCATGACGTGGGCCAACGCGTGGATGAACCTGCCGTGCGCCACGTGGCCGGTCAAGCAGCAGAACCCGGTGGACGTGAAGACCGGCAAGGGCCTGCCGCAGGTGCTGATCGTGCAGTCCACGCGGGACGCCGCCACCCCGTACGCGGGCGCCGTCGAGCTGCACAAGCGCTTCAAGGGCTCCCGCCTCATCACCGAGAAGGACGCGGGCTCCCACGGCGTCACCGGCCTGGCCAACCCGTGCATCAACGACCGGGTGGACACCTACCTGCTCACCGGCAAGGCCGACGCGGCGGACGTGACCTGCGCACCGCACGCCACGCCGAAGCCGTAGCGACCGGCGGAAGGTGACGACGAGGGGCGGCCGGGATGCCCGGCCGCCCCTCTCGCGCGTACGGCGTGCCCCGGGGCGTCAAGTGAGCGGCGCGCGCGGGAACCTGCGCCTGTCCCCCTTCGCCTCGGACTGCTCCGCCTTGGCCACGGCCGCGTACTGGTCGACGTACTCCTGCTCGGACAGCGACAGGATGGCGTACATGATCTCGTCGGTGGCGGCGCGCAGGATCGCCTTCTCGTTCTCCATGCCCGCGTAGCGGGAGAAGTCCAGCGGCTCGCCGAAGCGGATCACGATCGGGTGCGGGCGCGGGACGACCTTCCCGGGCGGCTGGGCCTCGAACGTGCCGATCATCGCGCACGGGACGACCGGCACCCCGGCCTTGAGCGCCATGACCGCGACGCCGACCTTGCCCTTGTACAGGCGGCCGTCGTGCGACCGGGTGCCCTCCGGGTAGATGCCGAGCAGCTCGTCCTTGCGCAGCACCCCGAGCCCCTCCCGGATCGCGGCCTGCCCGGCCTCCTTGCCCGAGCGGTCCACCGGGATCTGCCCCGCGCTGCGGAAGAAGGCCGCGGTGAGCCGGCCCTTGACGCCCGGTCCCGTGAAGTACTCGGCCTTGGCCAGGAAGGTGATCCGCCGCTTGAGGATCGCGGGCATCAGGAAGTGGTCCGAGAACGACAGATGGTTGCCCGCGACGATGGCCGCTCCCGAGGCCGGCACGTGCTCCAGCCCCTCGATACGGGGCCGGAAGACCAATCTGAGCAGCGGTCCCAGCAGAACGTATTTGAGCAGGTAGTAGAACACGGTTCGCCCCTCACTCCGACCAGCTCGGCTTCAGACCGGTGTTTTGCCAGGTAAAGGGCAGGATCCCGGAATTGGTCCACGTGCGTCAGTAGTCATCTGTAACCGCCTTCGGCCGTGCTCATGCTGACCCGTCGCCCCCGTGCCGGACGGACGTGCCGGTATGCGGCAGACGGGTGGCGCGGACCTGCGAGAATGAGGCCCATGCCAGGGTCAGAGGGTTTTGAGTCCGAGTCCGAACGCGTCACGCGACAGTTGCGCGACCAGATTCTCGACGGTGACCGTCAGCCCGGCAGCAAACTCGTCGAACGGGAGCTCGCCGCCGAACTCGGGGTGAGCCGACTCCCGGTCCGCGAGGCTCTGAAGGCGCTGGTGGCGGAGGGACTGGTCACTCCGCGCCCGCGCACCTGGGCCGTCGTACGCGAGTTCACGTCCACCGACATCTCCGACCTCGACGAGGTTCGCTGCGCCCTGGAGACGCTGACGTTCCGGCTCGCGGCTCAACGGCGCAACCGCTCCGGCCTGGAGAAGCTGCGCGCGGACCTGGACTCCGAGCTCGAAGCCGCGCGCCAGGGGGACGCCGTCAAGGCCCGGCGCGCCGCGGCCGACTTCCACGAGACCGTGACGTCGATGGCCGCCAACGAGCTTCTGAACGAGCTGGGGACCACTCTCCGCAGCCGTATGCGCTGGCTGCTGGCCCAGCACGACGACCTGCTCACCGTCGCGAAGGAGCACGAGGCGCTCTACGAGGCGATCGAGGACCGGGACGTGCCGAGGGTCGAGGACCTGGTCATGAAGCACCTGGCCACCAGCCGCGACGTGGCCGCGAACCACCGCAGGCAGGTGCCGGGATAGCTTGAGGACGCGCTCGGCGGCGGCCGGACGGACGGGAACCGGCGCTTCTTCCCGGAGTCCTCGACGCGCCGGCCCGGCGGGGACTGCGGCGGCCCGGCCCCGGGCCGGAAGACATGTGGGTGGCCGGAAGTCGTGCGGGTGGCCGGAAGACCCCGGCGGCAGGGCCGGGGGCTGGACCTGGACTCTGGGGCTTCCTAGGCTTCTGACGTCGTCAGATGACCGAGAAGAGGGTCGGATGGAAACGGTGGGGCGCGTATCGATCGTCGATACGGTGATCAGTGAGCTACGCGCGGAGATCGCCCGGGGCGCTTGGCGGGTCGGCGAACGGATCCCTCCGGAGGGCCAGCTGGCCGAGTCTCTCGGCGTGAGCCGGCTCTCGGTCCGCGAAGCCGTCCGCGTGCTGGTGCACTCCGGACTGCTGAGCACCCGCCAGGGCGCCGGCACCTACGTGACCGCCACCGACGAGGCACAGGTCGCGCTCCGCCGTCACCTCGGCAGCGTGACGGCCGACGACATCCTCGACGTGCGGCGCGGCCTGGACATCGTCGCCGCCCGGTTGGCCGCCACCGCGCGCACCGAGGAGGACCTCACCGCGCTCCGTCAGGCCATGGACCGGCGCACCGCCGCGGGGCGGGCCGCCGACCTGGACGCGTTCACCGACGCCGACGTCGACTTCCACGTCTGTGTCGCGGAGGCCGCGCACAACCCACTGCTCGGGGACCTGTACCGGAACATGAGCGACGCCCTGCGGGAGACCGTCAAGGCCGGCCGGTGCATGGACGAGGCCGGCGAGGACCTGTTCCACAGCGCTCTGTTCGAGGCGGTGAGCGTCGGCGACCCCGTCGCCGCGACCAGCGCGGCGCTGGCGATCCTCGAAGGCGGCGACGAAGGGGACGTGTGAGCGCCGCGGCGGCGATCTGAGGGCGGCTGACGACGGCCCTCCGGACGGTTGCGGCCGGGGCCGCAAGGGGCGTGCGCCCTGCCGGTCCGGCCCCACGCCGTGTGCGGGGCGTCCGGGGACGACGACGACCGCGTCCCGGGGCGCCGGGCGGGGGAGCGGAGGCGCGGGCTGTCCGAAATCGCCGATAATGGGGACGAGCCTGTCGGGCGGCTCGGCCGCCAGCGAGGAGCGAGATGAACGGGTTCGACCCCGCCGGCGCCCTTGCCCTCGGCGCCGTGGCAGCCGCCGTGCTCGACGAAGCCGGAACCGTCGTGCGGTGGTCCCGCGCGGCGGCCGACCTCCTGGGCCACCCGGCCGCGCACGTCTGCGGCCGCCCGGTCGGGGAACTTCTCGCCGATGCCCCCGACGAGCCCCACCACTGCGCGCTCGCGGCGGACGGGTTTCCGGCCGCCGGCCGGACACGGTTGCGGCACCGCTCGGGCCGTGCCGTGGAGGTCGCCTTCCGGATCGTGCGCCTGGAGGGATCCTCCGAGCTGCTGGCCCTGGCCGCCCCCGCGGCCGACACGACCGAGCGGGAACAGGGCCTGTCCCTGCTGCGCGCGCTCTTCGCCCAGGCCCGGATGGGGGTCACCCTCCGCGACACGGACCTGGCCCTCGTCCGGACCAACATCACCCTCGAGACGCTCGGCGGACCTCCCGGCGCCGTCGGCGTGAAGATGAGGGAGGTGGCCAACGCCAGGAACACCGAAGCCGCGAAGGCGGCCCTGCGCCGGGTGCTGGAGACGGGCACGCCGCTGATCGGCGAAGCACAGGACGTGCGCTCACCGCTCCTCCCCGGGCACCGGACGCTCTCCCTGTCCGCCTTCCGGCTGGAGGACGCGCGGGGGGAGCCCGCGGGCGTCGTCACGCTGGTCACCGACATCTCCGAGCAGCAGCGGACCCGCGACCACCTGGACCTGCTGCGCCACGCCTCCACCCGCATCGGTGGCTCACTGGACGTCGTGCGCACCGCGCAGGACCTGGTCGACGTCCTCGTCCCCGCGCTCGGGGACCTTGCCTGGGTGGAGCTGGCGGACCCCGTCATCGAGGGGGACGAGCCCGCCAATGTGCTCGGCGGCGCCTGGCTGAGCTGGCGGCGGGTCGCGGTCGCCTCGGCCGACGGGACGTGGCCCTCCCGGCTGCTGCAGAAGGGCGCGGCGGCGCCCCGGCAACCGGACATGCCCACCCTGCTCGCGGTCCAGCGCGGTGACGTCGTCGTCGTCGACAGCGAGACGATCAGCGCCATGTTCGGCGAGCCGCACCTGATCGACTTGCTGGTGCCGGAGAACGCGCGTTGGCTCGCCGTGGCACCGCTGTTCGCGCGTGGCACGGTGCTCGGCGTCGTCGGGATCAGCCGCAACGAGGAGGGGGAGCCCTTCGACGAGGACGAGGCGGACCTGCTGAAGAAGATCGCGTCCAGGGCCGCGCTCAGCGTCGACAACGCCCGCCGTTACACACGGGAGCACCGTGCCGCCGTCGCGCTCCAAAGGCGCCTCCTCCCACGCGCGACCACCGAGACGCCGGCTGCCGAGACCGTCGGCGTCTACCGGCCCGCGGGCGGCGGAGCGGAGATCAGCGGCGACTGGTTCGACGTCCTCTCGCTGCCCTCGCTGCGGGCCGCGTTCGTCGTCGGCGACGTCATCGGTCACGGCCTGCACGCCACCGCCACCATGGGCCGGCTGCGCACCGCCGTGCAGACCCTGGCCGACCTGGAATTCGACTGCGACGAACTACTCACCCACCTCGACGACCTGGTGCAGCGACTCGCGGGCGAGGCCGCCCCCGAGAACCGGGACACCGTCGGCGCCACCTGCCTGTACGCCCTCTACGATCCGGTCGCCCACCGCTGCACCGTCGCCAGTGCCGGACATCCGGTGCCCGTCGTCTCCCCCTGCGACGGCACTGCCCGACCCGTGGACCTCTCTCCCGGACCGCCCCTGGGCGTCGGCGGCATGCCCTTCGAGACCGCCTCGCTCGATCTGGCGCCCGGCAGTGTCCTCGTCCTGTACACCGACGGACTGATCAAGGGCGACGACGGCGACACCGACGCCGGACTGCGACGGCTGACCGAGCGCCTCGCCGCCCACTGCCGTCCCGGCCGGCCGCTGGACGAGATCGGCCGAGCGCTCCTCGCCGGCCTCGACGACCATCCGCCCAGGGACGACATCGCGCTGCTGCTCGTCCGCACCCGCGTGGTCCCCGCGGAGTCCGTCGCCGACTGGGAGTTCCCCGCGGACCCCGCCAGCGTGTCCGACGCCCGGGTGGCCACCACCCGTCAGTTGGCCGCGTGGGGGCTCGACGACATCGCCTTCAGCACCGAGCTCATGGTCAGCGAACTGGTCACCAACGCCGTCCGCTACGCCGGCGGCCCCATCGGGCTGCGGCTGATCCACGAGGACGTCCTGGTCTGCGAGGTCAGCGACCCGAGCAACACCCAGCCCCGCCTGCGCCGGGCCCACACCACCGACGAAGGAGGCCGGGGCCTGTTCCTCGTCGCCCAGCTCAGCACCCGCTGGGGCAGCCGTTACAGCCAGCGGGGGAAGACCATCTGGGCCGAACAGGCGGTCAGCCCCGGTCCGGATCAGCTCATGTTCTCCTCGATGATTCCGATGTGAGGCGGCATCAGCGATCCCGCGTCGCCGGGCCGTTCTCCAGCAGGGCGAGTGAGGCGGTGGTGGCTTTGTCGGCGTCGCCTTCGGCGATGGCCGCGGCGAGGGTGTTGTGCCAGGTGTCCCGTCCCTGGGTGAAGACGTTCAGGCAGCGGTCGTCGCGGATGCTGTCGGCCAGTGCCCTGGTGAAGGTCGAGTAGAGCTCGACGAGGAGTTCGTTGTGGGACGCGCGGGCGACGTGGAGGTGGAAGTCGACGTCGGCGGCGACGAAGGCGGCTTCGTCGCCCGCGGTTCCGGCCGCGGCGCGTCGGGTGAGCGCGTCGTCGAGGGCGGTGATGTCGTGCGGGGTGCGGCGGGTGGCGGCGAGTCCGGCGGCGAGGATGTCCAGGCCGCGGCGGACTTCGAGGACGTCGCCGTCGTGGGCGTCGTCGAGCCGGCGTCGTAGGGCGACGTCGGTCGCGTCCCTGGCGGCCACGTAGGTGCCGTCGCCCTGGCGGGTGGTGAGCAGTCCCATCCGGGCCAGACCGTGGACGGCGGCACGCACCGATACGCGGCTGAGGCCGAGCCGTTCGGCCAGCTCACCCTCCGACGGCAGCCGCCGGCCGACCTCCCAGCGGCCGCTCTCGATCTCCGCCTGCAGCTGCCCATCGGCGCGGGCCTGCTGCTCGACCACGCCGGCGTGGTCGCTGTCTTCGTCCTGACCGCCGTGATGTACGGGGTGATGGCCATCGCCGTCCGCTTCGCCCCCGAAACCCACGGCCGCCCCCTCGAAGACATCAACGTGGAGGCCTCTTCGCCGGCCGCCGCCTGACCCGCCCACCGGCCGTGCGCAACGTCCCGCCCGGCCGGTCCGGCACCCCGTACCAACCAACCCTGATGTGAAACACCGTCAGAAATGTCAAGGAGAGATGATGGACCGTCTGCATGTCTCGGCTACTTCGCACTGGCCGAACTACCTGCCCGAGTACGTTGCCCGGGAGTTCGGTTTCTACGAGGAGGAGGGGATCGACTTCTCCCGTAGCGCTCCGGACGACTGGACGCGGGTGCTGGCCGATCTGGAGGAGGGGCAGGCCCAGGTCGTTCTCGGGGGGCTGTGGGTGCCGGCGATGTACCACGGGCGTGGCCGTGAGTACCGGGCGTTCGCACAGCTGAACCACCGCAACCCGAAGGCGCTGGTGGTGCGGGAGCCGGTGTCGGACTTCGAGTGGACGGACCTCGAGGGCAGGATCGTGCTGGCCCCGGGTGCGGGCGGCACTGCGCCGTATGTGCACACCGCGGGGCTGATGCGCAAGGCCGGTGTGGACATGTCCAAGGTGCGGTTCGTACGGGACCTGTCCGGGTCGATGCTCACCGAGCTGTTCCTGGGCGGCATGGGGGACGCGCTGGTCACCGACGCCGTCAACGCCGCCTTCCTCGAGCACCGCGGGCTGGCCCACATCGCGGTCCGCTACGACCGGGCGGGCGGGCTGATGCCCAACAGCGTCTACTACACCACCCGGGCGGTCCTGGACCGGGACGACGAACTCGTCTTCCGCTTCTGCCGGGCGCTGCAGCGCTCGATCGACTGGCTCAAGACGCACAACGCCGACGAACTGGCCGGCCTGCTGGCCCGCGAGTGGCCGTCCCTGGACACCAAGGTCCTGGTCCCGGTCGTGGACGACCTGCGCGCCAGCGGCATCTGGGACGACATCCGCGTCAGCCAGGACGGCTACGCCGAGTGGCTGCGCATCCTCGCCGAGGACGGCCTCCTGGACGCCCCCGTCCCGTATGCGGACCTGATCGACGCCCGCCCCGCCGGCCAGGCCGCCGCCGAGGTGACGCCGTGACGGACCAGACGGGTACCGGCCGGGCACCCCTGCTGGTGCTGGACCGGGAGCAGGTCGCGAGTCTGCTGGATCTGGGCGAGGTGATGCACGTCGTCGAGCAGGCGCACGCGGCCCTGTCGACCGGCACGGCGCGTCAGCCCGACCGGTCCGCGATGGAACTGCCCGGCGGGGCTGGACTGCTGGTGCCGATGGTCGCCGCGGTCGACCCACTGTCCAGTGCCGGGGTCAAACTCCTCACCGACACCCCGTCCAACGCCGGTCGGGGACTGCCGGTCCAGCAGTCGGTGATCACACTCATCGATCCCGACACCGGCACCTGCGAGGCGGTCCTCAACGGCGCCCCGATCACCCTGCTGCGCACGGCGGCGGCGTCGGCCGTCGCCACCCGGCACCTGGCCCGCCAGGGTGCGGGCGTCCTCGGCCTGATCGGCGCCGGCGCGCAGGCCCGCGCCCATCTCGCCGCGCTGGCGCGGGTGATGGACATCGGCCAGGTGCTGGTGTGGAGCCGGACCCGTGCCACGGTCGAGGCGTTCGCCGAGCACGCCCGCGGGCAGGGGTACGCGGTCAAGGTCGCCGACGATCCGGAGCAGGTGGTGCGCGCGGCGGAGGTGCTGTGCACGCTGACGCCGTCGCGTGTGCCGGTGGTGCGGGGGGAGTGGTTCGGTCCGGGCCTGCACGTCAACGCGGTCGGGGCTCCGCCGCGGCCGGATCACCGGGAGATCGACACGGCGGGCATCGTCCGCAGCCGTGTCGTGGTCGACAGTTTCTCGGTGTCGTCCCACGAGTCCGGTGAGGTGCTGATCCCGGTGCGGGAAGGGGCGATCACCCCGGAGCACTTCCGCACCGAACTCGGTGACGTCATCACCGGCAGGGACCCCGGGCGGCGTTCCGAGGACGACATCACGCTCTACAACTCGGTCGGGGTCGGCATCCAGGACGTGGCCGCGGCCCGGCTCGTCGTCGACGCCGCCCGACGCCAGGGCATCGGCACCGAAGTGCACCTGTCCTGACCGGCTGGGGGTCCGGCGGGAACCCACCCACCCACGCAGGCCGGCCGGCCCGCTGATCGACGGGCCGGCCGGCGCCGCGGGCGACCAAAAAGCCGAAGGAGAAAAGGACCAAGATGCGCATACTGATCGCCAATGTGAACACGACCGCCTCCATGACCGAGACGATCCGTGCACAGGCCGCGGCCTCCGCCTCCCCCGGCGTCGAGATCGTGGGGCTCACCCCCGCGTTCGGGCCGGAGTCGGTGGAGGGCAACTTCGAGAGCTACCTGGCCGCCGTCGCCGTGATGGACCGGATCGTCCGCTACGACGAGCCCTACGACGCGGTGATCCAGGCCGGGTACGGCGAGCACGGCCGGGAGGGACTCCAGGAACTGCTGGACGTCCCGGTGGTGGACATCACCGAGGCGGCGGCGCAGGTCGCGATGCTGATCGGCCGTACGTACTCGGTCGTCACCACCCTGGACCGGGCCGTGCCGCAGATCCAGGACCGGCTGCTGCTGGCCGGGCTGAACGAGCGGTGTGCCTCGGTGCGGGCCTCCGGGCTGCCCGTGCTGGAGCTGGAGGCGGATCCGGCGCGCGCGGCCGACGCGATCGTGGCGGAGGCCCGCAGGGCCGTCGACGAGGACCGGGCGGAGGTGATCTGCCTGGGCTGCGGCGGTATGGCCGAGCTCGACCAGAAGATCAGTGCCGCCACGGGCGTCCCCGTCGTCGACGGTGTCGCCGCCGCGGTCACCCTGGCCGAAGGGCTCGTCCGGCTCGGCCTCAGCACCAGCAAGGTGCGCAGCTACGCACCGCCGAGGCCCAAGACCGTGACGGGCTGGCCGATCGTGCGGTAACGGGTCGCGGGGCGCCTCCGAGTGCCGGAAGTACGCGGCGGCGCGTTGCCGTGTCTGCCGGTGACCGTTCACGCGCCGTCGTACGGTGTGGGCATGGCCCCTCCGCTTCCGGGTCCGCTGGCGCACCTGGCACCGCTGCTCAGCCACTACGGCTACTGGGCCGTCGGCGCCGTGGTCCTCGTGGAGGACTTCGGCGTTCCCGCCCCGGGTGAGACGATCCTGATCGCGGCCGGGGTGTACGCCGGGGCCGGGCAGCTCGACGTCGTGGCCGTGGCCCTGATCGCGTTCGCCGCGGCCGTCCTCGGGGACAACATCGGCTACCTCGTCGGCCACTTCGGCGGACGCCCCTTCGTGCACCGCTGGGGCCGGTACATCTTCCTGACGCCGGAGCGGTTCGCGGCGGCCGAGCGGTTCTTCGGCCGGCACGGCGGCAAGATCGTCGTGGTGGCCCGGTTCATCGAGGGCCTGCGCCAGGCCAACGGCATCATCGCCGGCACCACGGGCATGCACTGGCTCCGCTTCCTCGCCTTCAACGCGCTCGGCGCGGCGCTGTGGGTCGGCCTGTGGGTGACCCTCGCCTACGCCGCGGGCAAGCACATCGACACCGTCTACGACGAGATCCGCCGCTACGAGTTTTACGTGCTCGTGGCACTCGGGGTCCTCGTCGTCGCGCTGATCGTGCGGCACCTGCTGCGGCGCAGGCGGCGCGAGGACTGACACGCATGCTGTCCACGGGGCACGGACACACCCGCCGGCCCGTGGACACATGTGCTCCCCACGGGCGCGCACGCCCACTACCGGCACCGGCCTTACGGGTGCGGCGGCCGTGGGCGTCAGCGGCCGTCCCGGCCTGTGGGCTCGTTCAGCGAACCGGTGTCCCGCCCGCCGCCGTAGTGGCGCGGGGCCCGGTGCGCGTGCCGATGGTGCGTCGCGGCGCCGGTCAGGAGGCTCGCGCCCAGGCAGAAGAGCAGGGCGAGGGCGAGACCGGCGCTGAAGACCTCGAGCGTGTTCATGGTGGCGATGTGGTTGCCGAGCACCGACACCGGGTAGTGCGGGCCGCCGGACAGGTTGTCGGCGATGACCAGGCCGGTGAAGGCGGCCGTCGCCGCAAGGAGGAGCAGGCCGATGAGCAGCATGGGAGTCATCTCCTCAAGAAGTCACTCATCGAAGCGGGTACCCAACCCACCACCGACCAGCCCACGACCGGCCAGCCCACGACCGGCCAGCCCACGACCGGCCGGTCCACCACCGGCCGGGCGACGCGGCCGGCGTCCTCGGCTGCGACGGCGCCCGAACCGGGACGCCGCACACCGCCGGAAGGCCTCCGGCGGTGTGCGGCCGGTGCTGGTCTCCGCCTCAGGCGGCCAGCACCTTCTCCAGTGAGGCGAGGGCCGAGCGCAGCTCCTCCTCGGTGATGGTCAGCGGCGGCGCCAGCCGGATCGTGGAACCGTGGGTGTCCTTGGCCAGGACACCCTCCCGCATCAGGCGCTCGCCGATCTCCCGCCCGGTGCCGATCGCCGGATCCACGTCCACGCCCGCCCACAGGCCCCGTGAGCGGAAGCCGACGACACCCCGGCCGACCAGCTGGAGGAGCCCCTCGTGCAGCACCTTGCCCAGCTCCGCCGCCCGGTGCTGGAACTCGCCCGTCTCCAGGAGCCCGACCACCGCCGTGCCGACCGCCGCGGCCAGCGGGTTGCCGCCGAACGTCGACCCGTGCTCACCGGGCCGCAGGACCCCGAGCACCTCCCGGGACCCGACGACCGCGGACACCGGCACGATGCCGCCGCCGAGGGCCTTGCCCAGCAGCAGGACGTCCGGGACGACGTCCTCGTGCTCGACGGCGAGGGTGCGCCCGGTGCGGCCGAGGCCCGACTGGATCTCGTCCGCGACGAACAGGCAGCCCGCCCGGCGGGTCAGCTCCCGTACGCCGGCGAGGTAGCCGTCGTCGGGGATGAGCACGCCGGCCTCGCCCTGGATCGGCTCGATCAGCACCGCCGCCGTCGTCTCGTCGATCGCCGCCTCCAGGGCCGCCAGATCGTTGTACGGGACGATCTTGAAACCCGGAGTGAACGGCCCGAAGCCCGACCGTGCCGTCTCGTCCGTCGAGAAGCTGACGATCGTCGTCGTACGGCCGTGGAAGTTGTCCGCCGCGACCACGATCGTCGCCCGGTCGGCCGGGACGCCCTTGACCTCGTACGCCCACTTGCGGGCGACCTTGATGCCGCTCTCCACCGCCTCCGCGCCGGTGTTCATCGGCAGCACCATGTCCTGCCCCGTCAGCGCCGCCAGCCGCTCGGCGAACTCGGCGAGGCGGTCGTTGTGGAACGCCCGCGAGGTCAGGGTGAGCCGGTCGAGCTGGCGGTGGGCGGCCTCGGTCAGCACGGGGTGGCGGTGACCGAAGTTGAGCGCCGAGTAACCGGCCAGCATGTCGAGGTAGCGGCGCCCCTCGACGTCCTCCACCCAGGTGCCCTCGGCGCCGGCCACGACGACGGGCAGCGGGTGGTAGTTGTGCGCGAGGACCGGCTCCTCGGCCCGGATCAGCTCTGCGGAGGTACGGGTACGGGCAGGTGCGGTCATCAGCGGATCTCCTGGGTGCAGCACTTGATTCCGCCGCCGGCCTTGTGGAACTCGGACAGGTCGACGGGGACGGGGACGTAGCCGCGGTCGGCGAGCTGCTCGGCCAGGGCCGTGGCCCCGGGCGAGATGAAGACGTGGTGTCCGTCCGAGACGGAGTTCAGACCGAAGGACATGGCGTCCTCGCGGGTGGCGATCAGCGCGTCCGGGTACAGCCTGGCGAGCACCTCGCGGCTGCCCGGCGAGAACGCGTCCGGGTAGTACGCGATGTTCCCCTCGCCCTCGTCGTCGAGGACGAACAGCGCCGTGTCCAGGTGGTAGAAGTACGGGTCCACCAGGGTCAGGCCGATCACCGGGGCGCCGAGGAACTCCTGTGCCTCCCGATGGGCCTCACGGGTGGTGCGGAAGCCGGTGCCGGCGAGGATCCAGCGGCCGGCAGGCACGAAGTCGCCCTCGCCCTCGCACACCGACTCGGGACGGTAGACGTCGAAGCCGGCCGACTTGAACCACGTGTCGTAGGGAAGGGACTCCGGACGGCGCTCGGGCGCGTGGAAGAGGGAGCCGAAGACGCGGCCGTCCACGACCACCGCCGCGTTGGCGGCGAAGACCATGTCGGGCAGGCCGGGCACGGCCTCCACGGTGTCGACGGTGTGGCCGTGGGCGCGGTAGAGGCGCGTCAGCTCGTGCCACTGCGCCTGGGCCAGGGACGCGTCCACGGGGACGTCGGGACGCATCCAGGGGTTGATCGCGTACTGCACGGCGAAGTGTCTGGGTTCGCAGACGAGGAAGCGCCGCCGGCGCGGCACACGGGTTTCGGGCACAGAGGGGTCCCTCCGCTTCCTGGGTGTCGACTGGGGTTGACTCAAAGGTAGGAAGTGGCGAAGACGGACGACAAGAAACAAAAGCTGCGCGTTGGAGCAGCAATGCTGCGTGTATCCGGGGCTCAGCGCACGTCTGCTGCGTCCTGTGGGGCAGGCTGGCTGGCGCCCGCCTCAGGACTGTCCGGCAGCAGATGGGACAGCACCATCACGCTGATCGTCTTGCGGATGAACGGCTCGGTACGGATGCGTTCCAGCACCTCCTCGAAGTGCTCCACGTCCCGCGCCCGCACGTGCAGCAGCGCGTCCGCGCCGCCGGTCACCGTCATCGCCGCCGTGATCTCCGGATGGTGGCGCACCACCTCGGCCAGCCGCCGTGGCGGAGCCGCGCCCTCGCAGTACACCTCGACGTACGCCTCCGTGCGCCAGCCCAGCGCCACAGGCTTCACCGTGGCCGTGAACCCGGTGATCACGCCGCTCTCGCGCAGCCGGTCCACGCGCCGCTTGACGGCCGTCGCGGACAGGCCGATGGCGGCGCCGATCTCGGCGAAACTGCTGCGGGCGTTCGCCATCAGAGCGGTGAGGATCTTCCGGTCGAGTTCGTCGAACGGTGCCTGCCTGCTGTTCATGGCGGCACTGTATCCAGCGCGGACGCCGCTGCCCGGCACATGTCACAGCGTGCTTTTCGCCCCTACACTCCACGTTCATGCTGCGCGCCCTCGCCGTCGACGACGAACGCCCCTCGCTCGAGGAACTGCTGTACCTCCTGAACGCCGATCCCCGGATCGCCGGCGTGGAGGGCGCAGGCGACGCGACCGAGGCGCTGCGCCGTATCAACCGGGCGCTGGAGTCCGGCCCGGACGGACCCGACGCGATCGACGTCGTCTTCCTCGACATCCACATGCCGGGCCTCGACGGCCTCGACCTGGCCCGGCTGCTGAACGGGTTCGCCCAGCCGCCGCTGATCGTGTTCGTCACCGCCCACGAGGACTTCGCCGTGCAGGCCTTCGACCTCAAGGCCGTCGACTACGTGCTCAAGCCCGTCCGCAAGGAACGCCTCGCCGAGGCCGTCCGCCGCGCCGCCCAACTGCGCGGCGCCGCCCCGCGGATACCCGTCAGCGAGCCCGATCCCGACCATCTGCCCGTCGAACTCGGCGGGGTGACCCGGTTCGTGGCCGTCGAGGACATCACCCACGTCGAGGCGCACGGTGACTACGCCCGGCTGCACACCGGCAAGGGCAGCCACCTCGTGCGCATCCCGCTGTCCACCCTGGAGGAGCGCTGGCGCGCCCGCGGCTTCGTCCGCATCCACCGCCGGTACCTGGTGGCCCTGCGTCACATCGGTGAACTCCGCCTGGACGCGGGCACCGTGAGCGTCCTGGTCGGCACCGAGGAACTCCAGGTCAGCCGACGGCACGCGCGGGAACTGCGCGAGCTGCTGATACGCCGGACCGCGCGCTAGGGAGCCGTACGTCATGCCGCAGGACCCGACCGAACGCCGTGTCGTCGTCACCGGGCCGCCCCGCCGCACCCGCCGGGCCCCGGGCCACTACCGTCCGCGCACGGAGATCGACGAGCAGACCACCCTCGGCCACACCTACGTCCGCTCCCTGATGCGCAGCCAACTGCGGGCCGCCCTCACGGTGTTCGCGGTGCTCGTGCTCCTCGTCGGCCCGCTGCCGCTGGTGTTCGCCGCGGCCCCCGACGCCCGCCGGCTGAAGTGGGCGGTCCTCGGCTTCGGCCTCTACGCCCCGCTGGTGCTCCTCGCCCGCTGGTACGTGCGCCGCGCCGAGCGCAACGAACGCGACTTCGTACGGCTCGTCGGAGACCGCTGACCGCCGTGAACTCCGCCTACACCGTCCCCGCCGTCGCCCTCGTCGTGGTGGCCACCATCCTCGTCGGCGCCTTCGGCCTGCGCATCTCCCGCACCACCTCCGACTTCTACGTCGCCTCCCGCACCGTGGGCCCGCGCCTGAACGCGGCCGCCATCAGCGGCGAGTACCTCTCCGCGGCCTCGTTCCTGGGCATAGCCGGACTGGTCCTCGTCCAGGGCGCCGACATGCTGTGGTACCCGGTCGGCTACACGGCCGGCTACCTGGTCCTGCTCCTGTTCGTCGCCGCCCCGCTGCGCCGGTCCGGGGCCTACACGCTGCCCGACTTCGCCGAGGCCCGGCTCGCCTCCCAGGGCGTGCGGCGGCTCGCGGGCGCCTTCGTCGTCGGCGTCGGCTGGCTGTACCTGCTGCCGCAACTCCAGGGAGCCGGACTCACCCTGGCGGTACTGACCGGGGCGCCCGCCGCGCTCGGCGGAGTGATCGTCGCCGTCGTCGTGGTGGCCATCGTCGCCGCGGGCGGGATGCGCAGCATCACCTTCGTCCAGGCCTTCCAGTACTGGCTGAAACTGACCGCACTGCTCGTCCCCGCCCTCTTCCTCGTCCTCGCCTGGCAGGGGGACGGGGCGCCACGCCGCGCCTACGACGAGCCGGCCGCCTTCCGCGAGCAGCGCACCGTGCGCGTCGCGGAAACCCTCGACCTCAGGCTGGAGAGCCCGCTGACCGTCACCGTGACCGGCACCGTCGACGGCCGCGCCCACCACGAGCGGCGGGTGAGCCTGCCGGCCGGGACGCACCGCGTCGAGGGCGGCACCCGGCTCACCTTCGCCCGGGGTGCCCGGGTCCCGGTGGCCGAGCGCGGCGGCAGCGGCGGCATGTCCACCTCACTGACCGCGGGCCGTGAGGAACGCCCGCTGTACGCCACCTACGGGCTGATCCTCGCCACCTTCCTCGGCACCATGGGCCTGCCGCACGTCGTCGTCCGCTTCTACACCAGCCCGCATGGCGTGGCCGCCCGCCGCACCACGGTGGCCGTGCTCGGCCTGATCGGCGCCTTCTACCTGCTGCCCCCGGTGTACGGCGCCCTCGGCCGCCTCTACGCCCCCGAACTCACCCTCACCGGGAGCGCGGACGCCGCCGTGCTGCTGCTGCCCGACCGGGTGATCGGCGGCCTCGGCGGGGACCTGCTGGGCGCGCTGGTCGCGGGCGGCGCGTTCGCGGCGTTCCTGTCGACCGCCTCCGGCCTGACCATGGCGGTGGCCGGGGTGCTCACCCAGGACGTGCTGCCCTCGCGCGGCGTACGCCACTTCCGGCTCGGCACCGTGCTCGCCATGGCCGTACCGCTCGCGGCGAGCGTCCTGGTCGGCGGACTGCCCGTCGCCGACGCCGTCGGGCTCGCCTTCGCGGTGTCCGCCTCCTCCTTCTGCCCGCTGCTCGTCCTCGGCATCTGGTGGCGGCGGCTCACCCCGCCCGGCGCGGCCGCCGGGATGCTGGCGGGCGGCGGCGCCGCTCTCGTCGCCGTCGCCGTGACCATGGCGGGCTTCCCGGGCACCGGGCCGCTGCACGCGCTGCTCGCCTGGCCCGCCCTGTGGTCGGTGCCGCTGGGCTTCCTCACCATGGTGCTGGTGTCCCTGGCCACGCCCGGCCGGGTGCCGGCCGGCACCGCGGCCGTCCTGGCCCGGTTCCACCTGCCCGAGCAGCTGCGGGCGGAGGTGAAGGGATGAGCGGCTTCCTCGCCGGACTGTGCGTGGCCGTGCTGCCGCTGCTCGCCGCCGGGTACTGGCTCGGCCGGCGCACCGCCCGCCCGCAGACCCTCGGCGGGCTCGGCACCCCCGTCGAGCACGCCACCTTCCAGACCCTGCACGCCGCCTCGCTCGCGGCACCCCCGCTGCGGGCCGGGCTGACGGAGGAGACCGCCCGCAAGTCGGCCCGCCGGCTGCGCTCCCTGCTCGGCACCGACGCCCTGTGCCTCACGGACGACGCGCGGGTCCTCGCCTGGGACGGCGTGGGCGGCCACCACCGCACCGAGATCATGGAACGCCTCACGGGGCCCCTGGAGACCGGCCGCGGCGAGGCCTTCCGGCTCACCTGCCGGACGCCGGACTGCCCGGTGCGCTGGGCCGTCGTCACCCCGCTCACCGTCGACGACCGCGTCCACGGCGCCCTCGTCGCCTGCGCGCCCCGCGAGTCGGCCGTGCTGGCCCGCGCCGCGGCCGAGGTCGCCCGCTGGGTCTCCGTGCAACTGGAGCTCGCGGACCTCGACCGGTCCCGCACCCGGCTCATCGAGGCCGAGATCAAGGCCCTGCGCGCGCAGATCTCCCCGCACTTCATCTTCAACTCGCTCGCGGTGATCGCCTCGTTCGTCCGCACCGACCCCGAGCGGGCGCGGGACCTGCTGCTGGAGTTCGCCGACTTCACCCGCTACTCGTTCCGCAGGCACGGCGACTTCACCACGCTCGCCGACGAACTCCACGCCATCGAGCACTACCTGGCGCTCGTACGGGCCCGCTTCGGCGACCGCCTGTCGGTCACCCTCCAGATCGCGCCCGAGGTGCTTCCCATCGCCCTGCCGTTCCTGTGCCTGCAACCGCTGGTGGAGAACGCCGTCAAGCACGGCCTCGAGGGCAAGACCGGTACCTGCCACATCAGGATCACCGCGCGCGACGAGGGCGCCGAGGCGGTGGTCGTCATCGAGGACGACGGCGCCGGCATGGACCCCGGCCTGCTGCGCCGCATCCTCGCGGGTGAGCACAGCCCCTCCGGCGGCATCGGCCTGTCCAACGTCGACGACCGGCTCCGGCAGGTCTACGGCGACGACCACGGCCTGGTCATCGAGACCGCGCAGGGTGCGGGCATGAAGATCAGCGCCCGGCTGCCGAAGTACCAGCCGGGCGTCCACTCGGCGACGCGGCTCACCGGGGAGTGATCCCGCTCAGGTGCCGCGGGTGACGACCATGCCCAGCGTGACCAGGCCCAGCACGACCCAGCCGAACCACAGCCAGCCGTTGCCGCCGAGCGCCACCGTGTAGGCCGTCACCGCGACGAGCGCGCCGACGGTGAGCACCCCCATCGCCTTCGTGGAACCGTCCGTGGAACCGTGCATCGCGGCATCCTCCTCATGGTCCGTAACCTCCATGGTGCCCCGGTTCGGCCCATCGGCATCCCCCACAACAAGCCGCTTCCACCCTCGCCCCCACCACGGCCCGGCGAGGGGACCGCCGCGGGTGACGGCGGCGAGCCGCAGTTCCGTGAGCCCAGGCCCCTCGGCGTCGAGCCCGCGCCTCACCGTGTCCCGTTCAGGACAGGTGGTGGCGCGCGGGGGAGCAGGCCGGCCCGACCGGGGCGAGCGGTGCTCTGGCGGCTGATGGCCGCCGCGCCCGGAGGCGGGCCGGGTGGGGGCACGTCTCCGGACGGCGGTCGGGACCGCGGGGGCCGCCTGTACGCGAACGTCCGGGGCGCGGCAGCGATGCCGCGCCCCGGACCTTCCGGATGCCGATGGGCTCAGTTGCCCCGTGCGTTCAGGGACGCCAGGTACGCGTTGTACGCCTCGAGTTCCTTGTCGCCGTCGCGGTCCGCGGCGCGGTCCTTGCGGCGGGCCTGGCGTTGTTCGGATTTGTACCACTGGAAGAGCAGGGCGAGCAGCACCAGGACCGAGGGGATCTCACTGAACGCCCAGGCGATGCCGCCGGCCGCGTTCTGGTCGGTCAGGGCGTCGATGCCGAGCGAGGCGGGCGGGTTCACGAAGGTGTCGACCATGGGCGTGGTCGCCATCATCAGCGCGATGCCGAAGAACGCGTGGAAGGGCATGCCCGCGAACAGCTCCAGCATCCGCATGAGGTGACCCGGCCGGTTCGGGCCCGGGTCGACACCCATGATCGGCCAGAAGAACACCAGGCCCACCGCGAGGAAGTGCACCATCATCGCGATGTGGCCGGCCCGAGAGCCCATCAGGAAGTCGAACAGCGGCGTGAAGTACAGGGCGTACAGACTCGCGACGAACATCGGGATGGTGAAGGCGGGATGCGTGACGACCCGCAGGTACCGGCTGTGCAGCAGGGCCAGCAGCAGCTCACGCGGCCCCTTGCGGCCCCTCCCGGCCACCGGCAGGGAGCGCAGCGCCAGCGTGATCGGGCCGCCGAGCAGGATCAGGATCGGCGACAGCATGCTGATGATCATGTGCTGGACCATGTGCACGCTGAACATGACCATGCCGTAGTCGTTCAGCTTGGTGCACATCACCAGGGCCACGGTCAGCACACCGATGACGTACGCCACCGTCCGGCCCACCGGCCAGGCGTCGCCGCGCCGCCGCAGCCGCACCACACCCCAGCCGTACAGGCCGAGCCCCAGCAGGCAGGCGACGAGGAAGAACGGGTCCGCGGACCACTCGAGACCGCGTCCCAGCGTGAACGGCGGCAGATCGTTCATCATGCCGTGCCCGCTGTGATCCATCCGCCGGCTCCTGATTCGTGTGGATTGTGCGCTGTCTGTCCACAGCTGTCTGTCCGCACCCAGAGTAGAGCCGCCCCCGGCCGCGACTGCGACCGGGGGCGGTGGGGAAGCGCGGTGTGTTCTACAGCACGCACTCCGCCTCGGCGTACCGCTCCGCCGGGACCGTCTTGAGGGTCGCCACCGCCTCGGCCAGGGACACCATCACGATGTCCGTGCCGCGCAGCGCCGTCATCCGGCCGAACTCCCCGCGGTGCACCGCCTCCACGGCGTGCCAGCCGAACCGGGTGGCCAGCACCCGGTCGTACGCCGTCGGCGTGCCGCCGCGCTGGACGTGCCCGAGGATCACCGGCCGGGCCTCCTTGCCGAGCCGCTCCTCCAGTTCGAGGGAGAGCTGCCGGGCGACGCCGGCGAACCGCTCGTGGCCGTAGACGTCCTTGCCGCCCTCGTCGAAGTCCATGGTGCCCGCCCTGGGCTTGGCGCCCTCCGCGGCCACGACGATCGCGAACCGCTTGCCCGCCGCGAAACGCTCGCCGACCTTCGCCGCCAACTCCTCGATGTCGAAGGGGCGTTCTGGGACGACGATGGCGTGGGCGCCGGCCGCCATGCCGGACTGGAGCGCGATCCAGCCGGTGTGACGGCCCATGACCTCCACGATCAGCACCCGCTGGTGGGACTCGGCGGTGGTCTTCAGCCGGTCCAGGGCCTCGGTGGCGACGGTCACGGCGGTGTCGAAGCCGAAGGTGAGGTCCGTGACCGCGATGTCGTTGTCGATGGTCTTGGGCACGCCGACGATCGGCAGGCCGTTGTCCGACAGCAGTCGGGCCGCCTTGAGCGTGCCTTCGCCGCCGATCGGGATGATCGCGTCGAGCCCCAGCTCCTCGACGTGGCCCTTGGCCCGCTGCACGCCGTCCCGCAGGTGCTCGGGACGGACCCGGGAGGAGCCGAGGATGGTCCCGCCGCGGGCGAGGATGCCACTCACCGCGTCGAGGTCGAGCTTGAGGTAGTCGCACTCCAGGAGGCCCTTCCAGCCGTCGCGGAAGCCGATGACCTCGTCGCCGTGGTCGACGACGGCACGGTGTACGACGGACCGGATGACGGCGTTCAGGCCGGGACAGTCGCCGCCGGAGGTGAGGACGCCAATGCGCATAGCCCGAATAACCTTCTCAACATGGGCGCGGGGACCGGACCACACTGTCCGGTCGGTCCCCGCCACCCTAGCGGCACCGGGCGGTGGGGCCGAACCGTGCGTCCGCCTGCTGGACGGGCCCGCTCACCTGTGCGGACACCGTGCCAGACGGGCTCCCGCCGGGGCTGTCCACGCGGGCCGCCGCGGGCCTGTTCCGGCTGCGCGCCGACGCACGCAGCCGGTCCTGCGCAGGCTGCTGCGCAGCTGTCACTACGCAGGCTGCTGCGCAACTGTCACTACGCAGGCTGCTGCGCAACTGTCACTACGCAGGCTGCTGCGCAACTGTCACTACGCAGGCTGCTGCGCAGCCGCGATGCGCTCGTTGCGCAGTGCCTCGTACCAGTGGTCCTCGATCGGCGGCAGCGCGTTGACGTCGAGCGCCAGCTTCAGCAGCAGGTCCGCGATCAGCGGGTTGCGGGCCAGTACCGGCCCGTGCATGTACGTGCCGAAGACGGTGTCGTTGTACGCGCCCTCCGTGCCGTCGCCCGTGCCGTTGCCCCGGCCCAGACGGACCTGGGCGAACGGGCGGGCGGTGGGGCCGAGGTGGGTGACGCCCTGGTGGTTCTCGAACCCGGTCAGCTGGGGCAGGCCGAGCCGCGGGTCGACGTCGCCGAGCACGTCGCCGACGCACCGCTCGCCCTCACCGCGCACCGACACGACGTCGAGCAGGCCGAGCCCCGGCTCGCGCTGCCCGAGGTCGTTGACGAACTCGTGGCCGAGGATCTGGTACCCGGCGCAGACGGAGAAGACGATCGCGCCGTTCTCCACCGCCCTGTGCAGACTGCCGTCGCGGCGCAGCCGCTCCGCCGCCAGCCGCTGCGGCCGGTCCTCGCCGCCGCCGATCAGGTAGATGTCGCCGGAGGTCGGGATCGGCTGGTCGCTGCGCACGTCGAGACGGGCCACGTCCAGGCCGCGCTGGCGGGCCCGGCGCTCCACCACGAGGACGTTGCCCTGGTCGCCGTAGGTGCTCAGCAGGTCCGGGTAGATCCACACCAGCCGCAGTTGGTTGTCACTCATGAAGTGGTCGTCCTTCGTGGTCAGTTGCCGACGCGGCGGCGCAGGTCCTGGAACGCGGTGTAGTTGGCGATGACCTCGATCCGGCCGGGCGGGGCCTGCTGCACGGCCTGGTCCAGGCTGTCGCAGACCTGGAACTGCTGGCCCGCGACCTCCAGGCGCACCGCGAGGTCCAGCTTCCGGTCACCGAGCACGAAGAGCGGGTGCCCGGTCAGGCGCGTGTAGTCGACGTCCCACAGCCAGGAGGTGTCGGTGCCGTCGGCGCTGCGCGCGTTGACCGACAGGATGACCGGGGTGGGCGGCGGGTCGATCAGGGAGAAGGTCTCCAGCCAGCCGGCCGGGTTCTTCGCCAGCAGCAGGCGCAGGTCGCGGCCCTGGAACTGGACGACGTCGTAGCGGCCGGCGACCGCCTGCACCTGGTACATCCGCTCCAGGGCGACCTGCGGCGGCACCCCGAAGACGGCGGCGACGGCCGCGGACGAGGCCGCGTTGGCCTTGTTGGCGCGGCCCGGCAGCTGAAGGTGGATCGGCCAGGCCGAGCCGTGCGGGTCGAGGACGTGGTCGCCGGACAGGGCCCAGCTGGGGGTGGGCCGGCGGAAGCCGCACTCGCCGCAGTACCAGTCGTCGCCCGGACGCTGCATCACTCCGCCGCAGGAGGGGCAGGACCAGGCGTCGTCCTTCCACATCTGCCCGGCGGCCACCCAGATCACGTTGGGGGACGAGGACGCGGCCCACACCACCAGCGGGTCGTCGCAGTTGGCGACGAGCACGGCCTTGGAGCCGCTGAGCGCCTCGCGCCAGTTCTCGGCGAGCATCCGGGTCTCGCCGGCCCGGTCGAGCTGGTCGCGGGAGAGGTTGAGCAGCGCGATGCACTTGGGATCGGTGTCCCGGGCCACGCCCGCGAGGTACTTCTCGTCGACCTCTATCACGCCGAACTTGGCGTCCGAGCCGCCGGCGAGCGCCGAGGTGATGCCCGCGGGCATGTTCGCGCCGAGCGCGTTGGACACGACGGGACCCGCGGCCCGCAGCGCCTCGGCGATGAGCCGGGTGGTCGTGGTCTTGCCGTTGGTCGCCGAGACCAGGATCACGTCCAGGTGCTGGGCGAGCCGGGCGAGCAGATCGGGGTCGAGCTTGAGGGCCACCCGACCGCCGATCACCGAACCGCTGCCCCGTCCCGCGGCACGCGATGCCGCGGCGACCGCCTTGCCCGCGGTCACGGCCAGCTTGGCCCGCGGCGTGAGCGGGTCCGAGTTGCCTGCCATCAGTTCTCGATCCTCCTTGCGTACGCGCCGCGCCCTGAGCCATCCGGCAACGTGGTGTGGACCTCAGCCTATCGAGATCCGTTGATGCTCCCGAATCCCGGCCCATGCCAGCGCGGCAGGCAGGGGCACATGGAACCGTACCCTTGCCGCCATGCGACATGGCTCGATCCCGGGCGCCCGCGGGCGCGTCCGGCCCCTTTCCCTGCTCGGCAGCCCCGTTCTGCACGCCCCTTGCGAGGAGGTCACCGACTTCGGCCCCGAACTGTTCCAGGTGGTGGAGGACTTGTTCGCGACCATGTACGCGGCGCGTGGCGTGGGCCTCGCCGCGAACCAGATCGGGCTGCCGCTGCGCGTCTTCGTGTACGACTGCCCGGACGACGAGGACGTGCGCCACCTCGGCCATGTGGTCAACCCGCGGCTGGTGGAGGCGGACGGAGTGGAGATCCGCGGGCCGGAGGGCTGCCTCTCCCTGCCGGGCCTGGAGGCGGGGACGGAGCGCTACGACCACGCGGTGGTCGAGGGCTTCTCGGTGACCGGGGAGCCGGTCACCGTGCACGGGACGGGGTTCTTCGCGCGCTGCCTCCAGCACGAGTGCGACCACCTCGACGGCCGGGTGTACGCCGACCGCCTCTCGGGGTGGCGGCGCAGCCGGCTGCTGCGGCAGGCCGCACGGGCACCGTGGGGGCGGTGAACCTCCGCGCGGCCACGGGCCGTCGGCGGCCGTTCGCGCTCCACGGCGCAGCCGCACGGTGACGAGCACCGAGCAGCACCGAGCCCGCGGGCACGGCTCAGAAGCCGGGGCCGCCCACCTTGTCGCCCACCGCCGCCAGCCGTCCCCACAGGAGGTCCGCCAGGCTGCGGACCAGCTCCGCCCGCGAGCACGGCCGTTCGCCCAGCCACCAGTCGCCGGCCGCGTGCATCATGCCGACGATGCCGTGGCCCCACACACGGGCCAGTTGCTGCCCGGCCGGACCCAGGGCGAGCCGCTCCTCGATGACCAGGGCCAGCTCCTCGCCCATGCGGCGCAGCAGCGGGGCGGAGTGCTTGCCGACGTCGAAGCCCTGGTCGGTGCCCTGGCCGCCCTCCGCCGGGTGCATCAGGAAGCGGTAGACCTGCGGGCGGGCCTCGATGGCCGCGAGGTAGGTGTCCAGCGTCGACTCCACGCGCTCCCGTCGGTCCGCGGGGGCGTCCAGCGCGGCCCGCAGGGAGCCGAGAAGGGCGTCGGTGTGCCGCTGGGCGAGGGCGGCGTACAGCCCTCCCTTGTCGCCGAAGTGGCGGTAGAGGATCGGCTTGGTGATGCCGGCCTCGGCGGCGATGGCGTTCATCGACGCGTGCGGGCCGTCGCGCAGCACCACCCGGTCGGCGGCCTCCAGCAGCTCGCGCCGTCGGCGGTCGGCGGACCGCTGCTGATCGGTCCGCTGCGTGGTGTCCATGAGATCTCCCCACCCGTGCTGGTTCGGTGACGCCTGCGCAAAGTAACACTGACTGGGCGGGATACCTCGAACGGGCTGCCGGGGAATGATCAGGAGTCGACTTTTTCTACTGACCGGTAACATAGTATCGTTACCGCAAGTAACATGCAGGTGCGCCGCTGGAGGGGACATGGCCGAGTTCACCATGGAGCTCAACGACGAGCAGAAGGAGGTCCGGGACTGGCTGCACGGCTTCGCGGCCGATGTGATCCGCCCGGCCGCGGCCGAGTGGGACGAGCGCGAGGAGACCCCCTGGCCGGTCATCCAGGAGGCCGCCAAGGTCGGCATCTACTCCCTCGACTTCTACGCCCAGCAGTACTTCGACGCCACCGGCCTCGGCATCCCGATGGCCATGGAGGAGCTGTTCTGGGGCGACGCCGGCATCGCCCTGTCCATCGTCGGCACCGGCCTCGCCGCCGTGGGCGTCCTCGCCAACGGCACCGAGGAGCAGATCGGCACCTGGATCCCGCAGATGTACGGCGACCCGAGCGACGTGAAGGTCGCCGCCTTCTGCTCCTCCGAGCCCGACGCCGGCTCCGACGTGGCCTCGATGCGCACCCGCGCGGTCTACGACGAGGCCAAGGACGAGTGGGTGATCAACGGCACCAAGACCTGGGCGACCAACGGCGGCATCGCCAACGTGCACGTGGTCGTCGCCTCCGTCGACCCCGAACTCGGCTCCAAGGGCCACGCCTCCTTCATCGTCCCGCCGGGCACACCGGGACTGAAACAGGGTCAGAAGTTCAAGAAGCACGGTATCCGCGCCTCGCACACCGCCGAGGTGGTCCTGGACGGCGTACGCGTCCCCGGGTCCTGCCTGCTCGGCGGCAAGGAGAAGCTCGACGAGCGGCTCGCCCGCGCCCGGGAGAAGGCCCGTAGGAGCGGTGAGAGGGTGATGAACGCCGCGATGGCCACCTTCGAGGCGTCCCGCCCCGCCGTGGGCGCCATGGCGGTCGGCACCGCCCGGGCCGCCTACGAGGTCGCCCTCGACTACGCCAGGACGCGGGAGCAGTTCGGCCGGCCGATCATCGACAACCAGGGCGTCGCCTTCCAGCTCGCCGACATGCGTACGCGGATCGACGCCGCCCGGCTGCTGGTCTGGCGGGCCTCGTGGATGGCCATCAACGGCAGGCCGTTCGAGGCCGCCGAGGGCTCGATGTCCAAGCTGTTCGCCAGCGAGACCGCGAAGAAGGTCACGGCCCAGGCCATCCAGATCCTCGGCGGCAACGGCTACACCCGGGAGTACCCGGTGGAGCGGATGCACCGTGACGCGGCGATCTACACCATCTTCGAAGGGACCAGTGAGATCCAGCGGCTGGTGATCTCCCGCACGATCTCGGGCATGCCCATCCGCTAGCGGTGCCGCAGCGGCGTCAGTTGCTCGATGTCATAGCGCCTTCTGAGGGCCTCGATCGCCGTGTGGTTCGGCGGGCCCCCGTTGCCCAGGATCTCCAGCAGTTCCTCGAAGTACCGCTCGTGGTCCGGCGGTGGGGACGCCTGGAAGAACATCTTGGCGGGGGTGTCGGTGGGGTTGGCGAAGGCGTGCGGGCAGCCCGGCGGGACGACGATGACCGTGCCCGGGGTCGCCCGCACCACGCGGTTGCCGGAGTGGGACTCCCATCGCTGCCAGTGGTCGGGGGTCCGGATCCGCGGCTCGAAGGCGAGCACGTCCAGCTCGCCCTCGAGCACGTAGAACAACTCCTCGCTGCGGGTGTGCACATGGGCGCCGACGTCGAAGCCCGGCGGGACCTCCACCTCGAAGGTGGAGGCCGTCCGCGAGTGCGAGCCGGTGACCTTGAACGTCACGCGCTGGGCCGGTGCCTCGACGACGCGGCCCTGGCCCGGCGGTACGAGCAGCCCTTCCGTGGTCATCGCCGCCTCACCACGTCACGGGCAGGGCCTCGGGCCCCCGGAGCAACGCGCCCTTTCTGAAGGGCACTTGCTCCGGGGACACCGCGAGCCGCAGATTCGGCACCCGGTCGAGCAGGGCGTCCAGCAGCAGCTCCGACTCCAGCCGGGCCAACTGGCCGCCCGGGCAGTAGTGCGGGCCGAAGCCGAACGCCACGTGCGGGTTCGGACTGCGCGTGAGGTCGATCGTCCCGGGGTCGGGGAAGACGTCCGGGTCGCGGTTGGCGGCCAGATACGACACGTAGACCGCGTCGCCCGCCCTGATCCGCACCCCCTTGATCTCCACGTCCTCCAGGGCGATCCGGGACAGCCCGACGGCGTTGCGGTGCGGGATGTAGCGCAGCAGCTCGTCGATGGCCCGGGGGCGGAGCCGCCGGTCCGCGCGCAGCCGGTCGGCCAGCTCGGGACGGCTCAGCAGGATGTAGAACATCTGCCCGCTGTTGCCGGTGACCGCCTCGCCGCCGATCTGGAGGAGGATCGCGAGCCCCACGGCCTGCGCCAGGGCGATCTCACGGCGTGCCACGGCGGTCCCGAGCAGCGAGGCGATGTCCTCACCGGCGCTGTCCGCGCGGGCGTCGAGGAGCTCGGCGAAGTACGTGCCCATCTCCTCCCTGGCCTGCTCGCTGACGGCGGCGCCGTGCGCGGAGGACAGGATCAGCCGGGTCCAGGCGTGCATCCCCTGCCGGTCCGCGACCGGCACACCCATCAGCTCGCAGATCACCGCGATCGGGAACGGGCTGAGCACGTCGGCGGTCAGGTCGGCGGGCGGGCCGCTCGCGAGCAGGTCGTCGACCAGTTCGTCCAGCATCCGTCGGGCGCTGTCCCGCACCCGCTCGACACCGTGCGCGGTGAGGGCGGGGGCGACCGTGCGGCGCAGCCGGGTGTGGTCGGGCGGGTCCAGGAAGCCGACCGCGTCGCGGGCCGGGATGAAGTGCGGGGCCAGCCGGGTGATCTGCCGGTCGATGACCGCCTCACGGCTGAACCGGGGGTCGTTGGTGACCGTCCGCACGTCGTCCATGCGGGTCACCAGCCACGCCCAGCCCTCGCCGTTGGGCAGCTCGATACGGGTGATCGGGCCCTGCTCCATCAGCTCGGAGAGCACCGGGTCGACGGCCACGCCCGTCAGGTCGAGCGCGGGCCAGTGCCGGACCGGCGGCACCGTCCCGGTGCGCGCCTCCTCGACGAGCGTCTCCTCGGTCATGCCCCGCCTCCGGCCTGCCAGTAGCCGAGCGACATCTCGGCGGTGATGCCGGGACCGAACCCGGCGAGCAGTCCGCGCGCCCGGTCCTCGGTGCTGCCGTCGTCGAACAGCCGGCGCAGCGCGTCCAGGACGACGGCGCTGGCGATGTTGCCGTACTCGGTGAGCGTGGCCCGGCTGAACCGGAACGCGTGCGGCTCGACGTTCAGGAACTTGCTGAGGTCGTCCAGGATGCGCGGGCCACCCGCGTGGATGACGTAGAAGTCCAGGTCGGACGCGTCCCAGCCGTGCACTGCGGCCAGGTCCCGCAGGGCGGGGGCGAGCGGTTCCATCGTGGTGGGCACCCGCTTGTCCAGCATGAAGTGGAAGCCGGTCGCCCGGACGTCGTAGGCGATCCACTCCTCGGTCTTGGGGATCAGGTACGAGCCGTTGCGTTCCAGCCGGACGCCCGTGCCGCCGGTGCCGCGGACCACGGCCGCGGCGATGCCGTCGCCGAACAGGCCGTTGGAGAGCAGGGAGCCGACGCCCAGGTCGGTGGGCTGGTAGCACAGCGAGCAGAACTCGCAGGCCACGATCAGCGCGTTGGCGTCCGGGTAGGCCGTGCAGAAGTCGTGGGCCCGGTTGATCGCGGCGCCCCCGGCCGCACAGCCCAGCTGGGCTATGGGCAGCTGCCGGGTGGTCGAGTCGAACTCCATCTCGTTGATCAGCCACGCGGTGAGCGAGGGCATCATGAAGCCCGTGCACGACACGTAGACGATGACATCGATGTCCCGGGCCAGGAGCTCGGCGTCGTCGAGAGCCCGCTGGATGACCGCGGGGACCCGGGCCTTCGCCTCCTGCTCGTAGAGCTTGTTGCGCTCCTCGAAACCGGGGTGCTTGAGGGTCTCCTCGATGGGCTGCACGATGTGCCGGGTCCGCACGCCGGTGTTCTCGATCAGCCGGAGGGCCAGCGGGAGCTGCGGGTGGTCCGCGTGGCGGGAGCGCGCGAGCTCCAGCGTCTCCTCCATCGTGATCACGTGCTCTGGAACGGACACCGAGGGTCTGCACAAAGTCGCCATGAGCCGTGCCTGCTTTCGCCTTCCGGAAGGCCGGTTGCCCCCCGGTCAGAGGGTGGTGCACCAGAAGGGTGGTCCCTCCACGATCACCCGGAAGGGCGACGATCTTCTCGCGGAACTACTCCAATCCGGCGACGGCGAACAGAGCCCGGCGGGCTCGCGAGACGTGACTCAGGAGGACGGGAAACCGGCTCCCGCGGCCGGAGAACGCCTGCTCACAGCCTTGAGGTCGCGCTCCGTCACGAGCCTCGCGACCCGCTCCGTCCGCCACCCACCACAGGAAGATCCAGGCCGCGCCTCCTGGGCCGCCGGGAGCGGGCGCCGGCGTCAGCCTTCAGGAGTACGGCGCCGGCCCGCACGGAGGGAGCCGCCGTCCCCGCGGAGCCGGCACCGCGGGCGACGCGCAGGCGTACGGCCGGGCTCCGTGTCGCGGCGCGGCGGGGGCGCGGGGCGCGTGGCGGGGCGGGGGCGCGGCGGGGCGCAGGGCGAGGCGCAGGGCGAGGCGGGGGCGCGGCAGGGCAGCTCGGGGCTCGGCGGCCGTGCCGAAGCGCCTGCCGGGTCGCGACGGCCGACCTCGCGCGACGACGACCCCGTCGGTCCCGTCGGCCCGTCCGTGCGGCGCCGGCCCGGTCCGTGCGGTCAGCCGGAGGCGGTTCCGCTGCTGTGGGCGATGCAGGCCACGTCGATGCGGTCGGCCAGCTTGGCCAGCTCGATGGTCAGCGCGGCCACCGTGTCCTCGTCGAGACCCTCCTGGCCGGCCTCCACCAGCCACAGCCACCGCCCGCCGACCGTGCGCAGCAGCTTGCTCACGTCGGCCGCGGCCACCTGCAAGGTACCGCGGTCGTCGACGATCAGAGGCAGAGTCACTTCGCGGTTCACAAAGGGGATCGTAGCCGTGGAAGCCTCACGCCCCGTGCCACACGGTGGTGATGTTGCAGAACTCGCGGATTCCGTGCCCGGACAGCTCACGTCCGTACCCCGACCGCTTCACACCGCCGAACGGGAACGCCGGGTGCGAGGCGGTCATCCCGTTGATGTACACCCCGCCCGCCTCCAGATCCCGTACGAACCGTTCCACCTCGGTCTCGTCCTCCGTCCAGACGTTGGAACTCAGGCCGAAGAGCGAGTCGTTGGCGATGAGCACCGCCTCGTCGAGGTCGGTCGCCCGGTACAGCGTGGCCACCGGACCGAACGCCTCCTCGCGGTGGATGCGCATCTCGCGGGTGATGCCGGACAGCACGGTCGGCGGGTAGTACCAGCCGGGCCGGTCGGGCCGTTCGCCACCGCACAGCACATGGGCCCCGCCGCGCCGGGCGTCGTCGACGAGTTCCTCCAGGTCCGCCCGGCCCCGCTCGCTGGCCAGCGGCCCGACCTCGGTGTCCTCCTGCAACGGGTCGCCGATCCGCAGCGCCCTCATACCGGCCACGAAACGCTCGGCGAAGGCGTCGTGGACGTCCGTGTGCACGATGAACCGCTTGGCCGCGATGCAGGACTGGCCGTTGTTCTGCACGCGCGCGGTCACCGCGACCCCGGCGGCCCGGTCGATGTCGGCGGACGGCATCACGATGAAGGGGTCGCTGCCGCCCAGCTCCAGCACGGTCTTCTTGATCATCTCCCCGGCGGTGGACGCCACCGCCCGCCCGGCCGGCTCGCTGCCGGTCAGGGTGGCCGCCTTCACGCGCTCGTCGCGCAGGATGTCGTCGACCGCTCCGGAGCCGATGAGCAGGGTCTGGAAACAGCCCTCGGCGAAACCCGCCCGGTGGAACAGGTCCTCCAGGTACAGGGCCGTCTGCGGCACGTTGGAGGCGTGCTTGAGCAGGCCGACGTTGCCGGCCATCAGGGCGGGCGCGGCGAAGCGGACCACCTGCCACAGCGGGAAGTTCCAGGGCATGACGGCCAGCACCGGTCCGAGCGGCCGGTACCGGACCAGGGCGCGGGAGGCCCCGGAGTCCTTCACGTCCGACTCGGCGGGCCGCTCGTCGGCGAGGAGTTCCTCGGCGTGCTCGGCGTACCAGCGCATCGCCTTGGCGCACTTCGCGGCCTCCGCGCGGGCCTGCTTGACCGGCTTGCCCATCTCCGTGGTCATGACACGGGCGATCTCCTGCTGGTCCTCGTCGAGGAGGGCGGCGGCCCTGTTCATCAGCCGGGCCCGCTCGGCGCAGGCCGTCGTCCGGTACGTACGGAACGTGGCCTGCGCGAGCTGGAGCCGGCGCTCGATCTCCTCCTCGCCCATGGCCTCGTACGTCTTGAGCGTCTCGCCGTTGGCCGGGTTCACCGTGGCGATGGACATGGCTGACCTCCCCTGGAGCGGGTTGTGCTTCGACCTTCCCGCGCCGCGGTGCCGATCGCAACGCGTGAGGTCCTCGTCAGAGCAAGTGCTCGGCCAGGCGGTCGAGAAACGCGGTCTGGGCCGTGACGATCACCTCGCGGGCCCGGTCCGGACCGAGCCAGGCCACCCGGTCGAGCTCCGGGAACTCCTGGGTGCGTCCGGACCGCGGCGGCCACTCCATGGTGAACGTGCCGGGGACGATCGCCGCCGGGTCGAGGTCGCCCTCGATCGCCCAGGCCGTGACGGTCTTGCCGTTCGTCTGCCTGACCTCGCCCAGCGGCACGGCCTCCCCGTCCGGCGGCGGCAGCCCCAGCTCCTCCCGGAACTCGCGGCGGGCCGCCTCCCACGCGGGTTCCTCCGGGTCGTACTCGCCCTTCGGCACCGTCCACGCCCCCGCCTCCCGCCGGGCGAAGAAGGGGCCGCCCATGTGCCCGAGAAGCACCTCCAGGCCGTCGCCGGCGTGCCGGTACAGCAGCAGACCGGCACTGCGCCGGCCCCGCCGGGCGCTCATGGCGCGATCTCCGGGTGCGCGGCCAGCAGCGTCGCGACGCTGTCGGCGTCCTCGGGCCGCTTGTCCTCGCGGTAGCGCACGACCCGGGCGAAGCGGAGGGTCACGCCCGCCGGGTAGCGGGTGGACCGTTGCAGGCCGTCGTAGGCGATCTCGACGACGAGTTCGGGGCGCACGGTCACCACCCAGCCGTCGTCCTCGACGGCGAGCCGGCGCAGTCGCTCGGTCTGCCAGGCCAGCATCGCGTCCGTCATGCCCTTGAACGTCTTCCCGAGCATCGCGAAGCCGCCGTCGGCGGTGCGTGCGCCCAGGTGCAGGTTGGACAGTTTGCCGGTGCGGCGGCCGTGGCCCCACTCGGCGGCCAGGACCACCAGGTCCAGGGTGTGCACGGGCTTCACCTTGAGCCAGGCCGCGCCTCGCCGGCCCGCGCTGTAGGCGGCGTCGAGGGCCTTGACGACCACACCCTCGTGGCCGCGCCGCAGCGTCTCGGCCAGGAACCGTTCGGCCTCGCCCACGTCGTCCGCTCCGGACACCAGGGTGCGCCTGACCCGCATCGGCTCCGGCACCAGACGGGCCAACTCGGCGTGGCGCTCGGTCAGCGGCAGGTCGAGCAGGTCGCGGTCGCCGACCGACAGCGCGTCGAAGAAGACGGGGGAGACGGGGACCGCCTCGGCGGCCGTGGCCACGTCGACGCGCGAGCCCACGCGTCCGGCGGTCTCCTGGAACGAGCGCGGCCGCCCGTCCGCCCCGAAGGAGATGACCTCGCCGTCCAGGATGAACCGCTCGCCGTTCAACTCCCGTGCGGCCGCCGTCAGTTCCGGGAGCCGGTCGGTGATGTCGTCCAGGGTGCGGGTGTGCACCCGTACGGTGTCGCCGTCCCGGTGGACCTGGACCCGGATGCCGTCGAGTTTCTCCTCGACGGCGCACGCGCCGAGCCGTTCGACCGCCTCGGCCACGGAGGAGGCGCTGTGCGCCAGCATCGGCAGGACCGGGCGGCCGACGGTGAGCCGGAAGCGCTCCAGCGCCGGCGGGCCGTCCGCGAGCAGGGCCTGGGCCACCGTCTGCAACGATCCGGCCAGCATCACCGCCCGCCGCACGTCCGCCGGGGGCGCGCCCGTCGCCCCGGCCAGCGCCTCGACGGCGATGGCGTCCAGCGCCCCCTGCCGGACCTCCCCGGTGAGCAGCCCCAGCAGGAACCGCTGCTCGTCCTCGGTCGCCGCGCCCATCAACTCATCGACTATCCGGGCGCGTTCCGCCTGGGACCCGGGGCCGGACACCTTGCCGAGCTCGCTCAGCCGGGCGTCCACCTCGCGCACGGTGAGAGACGCCCCGGCGGCCGGGGCGACCCGGCGGCCGAGCACCTTCCAGCCCACCCCCAGCCGCCCCTGCGGCAGCCGGCCCGCCAGATACGGAATGACGACCGGCACGTCCTCCGCCCCCGCCTCCCGGAACAGCTCCGCAAGCAGAACGATCTTCCGAGACCGCGCCGAGGCGGCAGCAACCTCCCGCGAAACCTGAGCCAACCGCGCGAGCAACATGCAGCCATGGTGCAACGCAGGACGCCGCCGTACACCCGGACGCCGCCCCGCACACGGCGGTCGCCATGCCGCTCGCGTGCGCGGCCTGTACCCGAGCGTCCCCGTGTACGCGGGCGTCGGTCTGTACGTGGGCGTCCCCGTGTACGCGGGCGTCGGTCTGTACGTGGGCGTCCCCGTGTACGCGGGCGTCGGTCTGTACGTGGGCGTCCCCGTGTACGCGGGCGCCGGTCTGTACGTGGGCGTGGTCCGGTTCGCGGGTGCGGGCTGTACGTGGCGGTGGTCCCGCAGACGGTCGAGGGCGCCCTACACTCGGGCGCCCCGAGCCGCGCCCCCCGCCGCCACCGCCGCGTCGAGGTCGGTGAACAGCAGTTCGCCGTTGATTGCCGCGCCGGCGCGGTAGCCGCGGCTGGCGGCGTTGATCACCTGTTCGGCGAAGCCGCTCGCGTTTCCGGCCGACCACAGGCCGGGGACGGTCGTCAGGCCCCGTTCGTCGATCACCGGGAAGGCGCCGAACGGCGTCTCGCGCAGTTCGGCGCCCAGTTGCTGGAGCAGGTCGGTCTGCGGCAGTGCGCGCGGTGCGACGAACAGAGCCTCGCGGGCGTGGGTCGTGCCGTCGGCGAGGCGGACCCCGGTCAGCCGGTCCGCCTCGACGACGATCCCGGCCACCTCGCCGGGCACCACGCGGACGCCGGCCGCGGCCAGTCGGCGCAGGTCGTCGTCGCTCAGCTCGTCCTCGCCGACCTCGTGCAGGAAGAGCGTCACGTCCTTGGACCACTGGGTCACCATCAGCGCCTGGTGGACGCTCAGCGGGGTCGTGGCGAGCACGCCGAAGGCCTGGTCGCGCACCTCCCAGCCGTGGCAGTACGGGCAGTGCAGGACGTCGCGGCCGAAGCGTTCGGCGAGGCCCGGGACCGCCGGGAGCTCGTCCTTCAGGCCGGTGGCGACGACCATCTGCCGGGCGTGGACCGTGCGCCCTCCGGCCAGCGTCACGTCGAACTCCCCGTCGGCGTCCCGGACGGCCTCCACCGCCCGGTCCCGGACCAGCTCGACCCCGTAACGCTCGATCTCCTCGCGGCCGGCGGCGAGGAACCGCTCCGGGGACATGCCGTCCCGGGACAGGAAGCCCTGCATGTGCGCGGACGGCGCGTTGCGCGGCTCGCCCGCGTCGACGACCAGCGTGCGCCGCCGGGCCCGACCGAGGACCAGCGCGGCGGACAGGCCCGCCGCGCCGCCTCCGACGACGACGGCCTCGTACTTCTCGGTCATGGTGACCACCTCCACCGAGAAGGTCGTCCGTCCGGTGCCGGACTGACAAACGCATTTGCCGGTTCCGCAACCGAGGCAGCAGTATCGAGGCATGAGCATCGAGGACGTTCTGGCCGACGTGGGCCCCCGGCTGCGCCGGATACGCAAGGAACGGGAGGTCACCCTCGCCGCCCTCGCGGAGGCGACCGGGGTCTCCGTCAGCACCCTGTCGCGCCTGGAGTCGGGCCTGCGCAAGCCCAGTCTGGAGCTGCTGCTGCCGATCGCCCAGGCCCATCGGATGCCGCTGGACGAACTGGTCGGAGCCCCTCCGGTGCGCGATCCGCGGGTACGGGCCGAGCCGATCGTGCGCGGCGGCCGCACCCACTGGCCGCTGACCCGGCAGCCGGGCGGCCTACAGGCGTTCAAGGTGCTGGAACCGCGGCGCAGGCTCGAACCGGACCCTCGGACGCACGAGGGCTACGAGTGGCTGTACGTGCTGTCCGGCAAGCTGCGGCTGGTGCTCGGCGGGCACGACGTGGTGCTCACGGCCGGTGAGGCGGCGGAGTTCGACACGCGCGTGCCGCACTGGTTCGGGTCGACGGGGGAGGGGCCGGTGGAGTTCCTGAGCCTGTTCGGGCCGCAGGGCGAGCGCATGCACGTACGGGCGCGGCCGTCCCGCGGTGGCGAGGACGGCTGACCACGGGTGTTCCCCGATGGGCAAGCGACTGCTTAGTATGCGATCGACCCGGTCAGACGACGCGACGACGTGGTCCCCCTTGGAGGCGGCGCATGCAGGCATGGCGAGTGCACGACAACGGTGAGCCGGGCAAGGTGATGCGCCTGGAGGAGACCGAGCCGCCCGTCCCGGGCGAGGGCCGGATCCTGCTCAAGGTGCGTGCCGCCAACATCAACTTCCCGGACGCGCTGCTGTGCCGCGGCCAGTACCAGGTCAGGCCGCCGCTGCCCTTCACCCCGGGCGTGGAGATCTGCGGCGAGACGGAGGACGGCCGCCGGGTGATCGCCAACCCGGAGCTGCCGTACGGCGGTTTCGCCGAGTACGCCGTCGCCGCCACCGACGCCGTACTGCCCGCCCCCGACGCGCTGGACGACGCCGAGGCGGCCGCCCTGCACATCGGCTACCAGACGGGCTGGTTCGGCCTGCACCGCCGGGCCCGCCTGGAGGCCGGCGAGACCCTGCTCGTACACGCCGCCGCCGGAGGCGTCGGCAGCGCGGCCGTGCAGCTCGGCAAGGCGGCCGGCGCCCGGGTCATCGGTGTCGCCGGCGGTGCCGGGAAGGCCGCCGTGGCCCGCGAGCTGGGCTGCGACGTGGTGATCGACCGGCACACGGAGGACGTCGTCGCCGCCGTGAAGGAGGCCACCGGTGGCCGGGGCGCGGACGTGGTCTACGACCCGGTCGGCGGCACGGCCTACGCCCAGTCCGCCAAGGCCGTCGCCTTCGAGGGCCGGATCCTGGTCGTCGGCTTCGCCGGGGGGACCATCCCCAGCCCGGCGCTGAACCACGCACTCGTCAAGAACTACTCGATCGTGGGCCTGCACTGGGGCCTGTACAACACCAAGAACCCCGAGCTGGTCCGGCGCTGCCACGAGCAGCTCACCGACCTCGCCGCCCGGGGCGCGATCAAGCCGCTGGTGAGCGAGCGGGTGCCGCTGGGCGGGGCCGCGGCCGCCGTCCAGCGGGTCGCCGACGGAGCCACCACAGGCCGCGTCGCCGTGGTGCCCGACCTGGAGAACGGAGCCGCCGCATGACCGATGCCGAGGAACTGCGCCGCCGCACTGGCGAGTTGCTGGCCGCGCACCCACCGGCCACCACCGGCACGCTCGACTTCCTCAGGGCCCGCTTCGACGCCGGGCTCGCCTGGGTGCACTACCCGCGAGGCCTCGGCGGGCTCGGCGCCGCCCGCTCTCTCCAGACCGTCGTGGACGCCGAGTTGGCGGCGGCGGGCGCCCCGGACAACGACCCGCGGCGCATCGGCATCGGCCTCGGCATGGCCGCGCCGACCATCCTGCGCCACGGCACCGAGGAGCAGAAGCGGCGCTTCCTCAGGCCGCTGTGGACCGGGGAGGAGGTCTGGTGCCAGCTGTTCAGCGAACCGGGCGCCGGATCCGACCTGGCCGCCCTCGGCACCCGGGCGGTCCGCGACGGCGACACCTGGGTGGTCAGCGGCCAGAAGGTGTGGACCTCCAGCGCCCACCTCGCCCGCTGGGCCATCCTCATCGCCCGCACCGACCCCGACCTGCCCAAGCACCAGGGCATCACCTACTTCCTCTGCGACATGACCGACCCCGGCGTCGAGGTGCGGCCGCTGCGCCAGGTCACCGGAGAGGCCGAGTTCAACGAGGTCTTCCTGACGGGCGTGCGCATCCCCGACTCCCACCGTCTCGGCGACGTCGGCGACGGCTGGCGGGTCGCCCGGACCACGCTCATGAACGAGCGCGTGTCCATCGGCGGTATGCGGCTGCCCCGCGAGGGCGGCATGATCGGCCCGGTCGCGAGGACCTGGCGCGAGCGCCCGGAGCTGCGCACCCACGACCTGCACCATCGGCTGCTGAAACTGTGGGTGGAGGCCGAGGTCGCCCGCCTGACCGGCGAGCGGCTGCGTCAGCAACTGGCCGCGGGCCAGCCCGGCCCCGAGGGCTCCGGCATGAAGCTCGCCTTCGCCCGCCTCAACCAGGAGATCAGCGGCCTGGAGGTCGAACTCCGTGGTGAAGAGGGGCTGTTGTACGACGACTGGAGCATGCGCCGTCCCGAACTGGTCGACTTCACCGGCCGCGACGCCGGCTACCGCTATCTGCGCGCCAAGGGCAACAGCATCGAGGGCGGGACCAGCGAGGTCCTGCTGAACATCGTCGCCGAGCGCGTCCTCGGACTGCCCGCCGAGCCCCGCACCGACAAGGACGTCGCCTGGAAGGACCTCGCCCGATGAGCGCGATGACCCCGATGAGCACCACGAGTGCCGAACCCGACCTGCTGTACTCGGAGGAGGAAGAGGCGCTGCGCGCCGCCGTCCGGGATCTGCTCACCGACCACTGCGCCCCGGCGGACGTGATCGCGCGCGCCGAGACGGACGCCCCGCACGACCTGGCACTGTGGAAGACGCTCGCCGACGGCATGGGCCTGGCCGGTCTGCTGGTGCCCGAGGAACACGGCGGCCAGGGCGCCACTCACCGCGAAGCGGCGGTCGTCCTGGAGGAGTTGGGCCGCGCGGTGGCTCCCGTCCCGTACCTCACCAGCGCCGTGGTCGCCACCGAGGCGCTGCTGGCCTGCGCGGGCGACGACTGCGCCGGGCTGCTGTCCCGCCTGGCGTCCGGTCGTGCGATCGGCGCCCTCGCGGTCGGGCTGCACACCGCGCCGGGTGCCTTCAGGACCGTAGGACTGGAATCCGGTCTGCTGCACGGGGAGTTGACCGGCATCGCGGACGCCGCGGTCGCCGATGTGCTGCTCGTGCCCGCGGAGGACGGCGCGCTCCACGCGGTCGACGCGGACGACGTCACCATCACCCCGCAGGTGTCGCTGGACCTGACCCGGCCGCTCGCGACCGTCTCCTTCGACGCCGTACGGGGCCGCCGGCTGGGCGACGCCGGGCCCGCCGTGCACCGGGCGCTGCGGGCCGGCGCCGGACTGCTCGCCTCCGAACAACTCGGCCTCGCCCACCTGACGTTGGCCGAGACCGTGCGCTACCTGAAGGAGCGCACGCAGTTCAACCGGCCGGTCGGCGGCTTCCAGGCGCTCAAGCACCGGCTCGCCCAGGTGTGGCTGGAGGTCGCCGGACTCCGCGCCGCCGCCCGGTCCGCGGCCGACGCGCTCGCCAGGGAGGAGGACGCCGACGTGGCGGTCGCCGTCGCCCAGGCCCACGCGGCGCCCGTCGCCGTCCATGCGGCCGAGGAGGCGCTGCAACTGCACGGCGGCATCGGCATGACCTGGGAGCACCCGGTCCACCTGTACCTGAAGCGGGCCAAGGCGGACTCGATCGCGTACGGCACCGCGGGCGCCCACCGCGAGGCGCTGGCCCGACTGGTCGGCCTCGAAGCGCCCTGACGTCCCGCCGGGCGTCAGGGATGCAGGCTGCCGACGATCTGCGCCGTGGCCATCAGACCCTCGTGAATGGTGGGCGCCATGCTCGTACCCGCCAGGAAGAAGCCGAGCAGGACGCAGACCAGTGCGTGCGAGAACTTCAGCGCGCAGTTGCGCACGAAGATCACCGCAAGGAGCAGAAGCAGCAGCACCACAGAGATGGAAATGGCCATCGTCGTCCTCCTCCGCCACGCCCACTTCGCGGCTTTCGGCCGCAAGTGTGGCGTAGCGGAGGGTCAGGCCGTGCGGGAGACGTGTCCTCCGAACGAGTGGTTCTGCCGTCGTCCCGGAACCGCGCCGCGCGTTCCGGAGCGTGATGTCCGGTGCGGGGCTCAGGCCTCGATGACACGGGAGCGGATGAGGAAACGCACTCCCTCGGGTGCCTCCAGGGAGAAACCGCTGCCCCGTCCGGGCACCACGTCGACGATGAGCCGGGTGTGGCTCCACACCTCGTACTGGCTGCGCGACATCCAGAACGGCACCGGCGGGTCCACCCCCTCGACCTCCAGCTCCGCGAGCAGCACGTCCGAGCCCCCGGTACGGAACTCGCCGTCCGGGTAGCACATCGGCGCGCTTCCGTCGCAGCAGCCGCCCGACTGGTGGAACATCAGCGGCCCGTGCGCCTCGCTCAGCCGCCGCACCAGCCCGGCCGCCGCGGGCGTGAACTCCACACGCGGGATCTCCTCGTACATCGTCGCCGTCCTTCGCCGCCGAAGAAGAAGCCGGACCCAGACAAGCAGCACGGAGGTTGCGACAAGGTTGCACGGCACGCGTTCCCGGGGCCTGCCGTACGCCGTCGGGCCGCCGTGCCCCTCGCGACGCGCGCGTACGGGCGATCACTGAGATCCTGAGCGGGAGAAGCGCTGCCCATGACATGACCGGTGGTGGTGAGCGCGGTGTCCGAATGCGGCGACAACAGTTCCGGGCCGACGGCCGCGGGCCTTGATCCTCTGGGGGACCCGTTCCTGCGTACCCGGTTCGCCGTGCCGGTACCGCCGGCCACGTTCCTGCGCCGGCGGCGCCTGCTCGATCACCTGGACCAGGCACTGACCACACCGCTGACCATGGTCAACGGCGGCGCGGGTGCGGGCAAGACGCTGCTGGTCGCCGACTGGGCCGCCCATCTGGAACGGCCGGTGGCCTGGCTCACCGCGGACGCCACCGACCAGGCACCCGGCGTCTTCTGGGCCTACCTGCTGGAGGCTCTGCGCGCCTGTGGGGCGCAGGAGATCCGCGACGTCGGCTGCCCGGCCGAGGCCGCCGTGGTCGACCACGGCCTGCTCGCCCGGCTCGCCGCGCGGCTGAACGGCCGCGACCGGCCCGTGATGGTCATCCTCGACGAGTACGACCGGGTGACCGCACCGGAGATCGCCGATCAGCTCGGTTTCGTCCTGCACCACGCCGGACAGGGCATGCACCTGGTCCTCGTCACCCGCACCGAACCGACGCTGCCCCTGCACCGCTACCGCGCGGACGGCACCCTGACCGAGATCAGGGACGCGGAACTGGCCTTCACCGCGGAAGAGGCGGGAACCCTGCTGGAACTGCACGGACTGCGACTCGGCGGCGACGCGGCCCGCGCGCTCGTCGAGCGCACCCGGGGCTGGGCGGCGGGCCTGCGACTGTGCGCCCTGGCCGCGCAGCAGAGCAGCGACCCGGAGACCTACCTCAAGGAGTTCGAGGCCGGGCAGAGCACGATCGCCGACTTCCTGCTGGCCGAGGTGCTCAAAAGACAGCCGGCCCCGACCCAGGACCTGCTGCTGCGGGTCAGCGTCCTGGACCGCTTCTGCCCCGACCTGGCCAACGCGCTCGCCGGGCGCCGGGACGCCGAACCCATCCTGGCCGAGCTGCACCGGGCGAACGCGTTCGTGGAGCACCTCGGCCACTCCTGGTACCGCCTCCACCCGCTCTTCGCGGAGATCCTCGCGGCGCACCTGCGGGTGCGGTTCCCCAGCCTGGAGACCGAACTGCACCGCAGGGCCGCCGAGTGGCTGCGGCACACCGGGCCGCTGCCCGAGACGCTCGCCCACGGCGCCGCGGCCGGCGACTGGCGGTTCACCGCCCGCGCCCTGGTGGACGACCTCGCGATCGGGGAGTTCTTCACCGGCCTGCGCTCCGGGGACCTGGGCGAGTTGTTCTCGCGGATGACCCCCGAGACCGCCGGCCCCGAGGCCGACCTCGTCCGCGCGGCGCGCGAGCTGTCCGACGGCGACCTCGGCCACGCCCGCCCGCACCTGGAGCACGCCCGCCGGGAACTGGCCCGCGCCGGTGCCGACATGGCGGCGGCCCGGCTCAGCTTCGCCCTCCTGGACACCCTCGCCGCCCGGCTGACCGGCGCCCCGGGCCGGGCCGAACACGCCGCCCGGACGGCGCGGGAGCTGCAACAGGACCTCCCCGCCGAACTCCTGGACAAGCACCCCGAACTCGCCGCCCTGCTCCAGACCCACCTGGGCGCAGCCCGCCTGTGGGCGGGACGCTTCGAGGACGCCAGGGCCGCGCTGTCCGCCGCGGCGGCCGGCTCCGACGGGGCCACCGCGCTGCCCCGGGAGGAATCCCTGAGCCAGCTCGCGCTCATCGACTACCTGACCGGCTGGCCCACGCGCGCGGAACGCAAGGTCCTGGCGGCGCTCGCCGACGCGGAACGGTTCAGCCTGGCCGAGCCGACCGGCTCCGGACTCGGCCGCCTGGTGCTGGCCGCGGTGGCCGTCGACCGTGACGAACTGGAGGAGGCCCAGGCCCTGCTGGACCGGGCGACGGCCCCGCAGCCGGTGCCGTGGGATCCCGTGGCGGCCGCCGGCCTGATCATCGCGCGGGCACGGCTCCAACTGGCCCGCGGAGAGGCCAGGGCCGCCCTGGAGACCGCCGAGTCGGCCGTCCCCGCCGCCGTGGCCTCACCCTGGGCCGAAGCCCACACCGCGCTCGTCGTCTCCGCCGCCCACCTCGCCGAGGGCCGCCCCGAGCTGGCCGTGAAGGTGCTGGAGGACGCCGTGGGCACCGACGCCGCCTGCACGGTGGCGGCCGCCCGCGCCCACCTGGCCGCGGGTGACCCGGGCACCGCCCTGGACCTGCTCGACGCCCTTCCCGCCGGGCCGCGCAGCGGTCCCGCCGTCACGGTCCGGGCCCTGCTCGTGCGTGCCGAGGCCACCGGCCGGCAGGGCGACCACGCCACCGCGCGCCGGCTGGCGACCCGCGCGCTGCTGGAGGCCCGCAACGAGCGGCTGTGGCGCCCCTTCCACGAGGCCGGACCGTGGCTGCGCCGCCTGCTGGACACGGACGCGTTCCCCGGGCCGCCGGCCCGCCCGGGTCCCCCGTCCGGGACCGATCCGGGGACGGGCCGCCCGGCCGCCCTGGTCGTCGACCGGCTCAGCGGCCGGGAGCGGGACGTGCTCCAGCGGGTCGCGCTGATGATGACGACCGAGGAGATCGCCGCGGACCTGTTCGTATCGGTCAACACCGTGAAGACCCACCTCAAGAGCGTGTACCGCAAGCTCGGGGTCAACCGGCGCAACGAAGCGGTGCACCGGGCCCGCGAACTGCGCCTGCTGTGAGCCCGCGACGGGCCCGCACCGACTGCACCGGCGGGGTGTTCGGGTCCGTGCTCGCCGCCTCCGTCGTGGTCGGCGCCGGCGTGCCGGAATCCTTCCCGCGCCTGCGACTGGCGCTGTTGCTGCTGCTCACCGGCGTGGTGTTCTGGCTCGGGCACGTGCACGCCCGGCTGTTCGGCGCCCGCCCGGCCCAGCGCCACCTGGACCGCGGCACCGTCCTGCACGTGTGCCGCGACGAGTGGCCGATCGCCGAGGCGGCCCTGCCGTCGGCTCTCGCGCCGGCCGTCAGCCCGCTGTTCGGCCTGGAGCTGTCGGGCGGGCTGTGGCCGGCGCTCGCCGTGGCCGTGGCCGGTCAGGTGGGCTGGCCGGCGGCCGCGGCGCGCCGGGCCGGCGCCTTTGGGGGCCTGGTCGCGGGCACGGCGGCGGTCAACCTGGTGATCGGGCCGCTGATCCTCGTGTTCGAGGTCGTCCTCACCCACTGACCCGGGACACACTCGCCTGCCGTATCACCTGCGCCGGGTGAGGCCCGGCGGCCGGGCCGGGCGGACCCTCGGACACGGGGAGTGGTACGCCCGTCCCCAGGCCACCGTGGGAGCGGCTGATGCGCTACGAGATCCGCGTCGACGGGCACATGTCGGAGACGCTGACCAAGGCATTCCCGGAGCTGGACCACGTGGTGATGTCCGGTCAGACCGTCCTGTTCGGACCCGTCGTGGACGAGGCGCATCTGTACGGGCTGCTCGCCCGCTGCCAGTCACTGGGCCTGCGGGTCCTGGAGATGCGCCGCGTCCCGGAGTGAGCTACCCGGGCGGCCGGTCACGGTGCTGCTGGCGCAGACCCGCCTGGATGGCACCCGTCAGCACGCGCGCCGCGACACCCACGAGCAGCAGCCCGCCGGCCATCTGGAGCATGGCCAGCACCCGCCCGGTCTGCGACCGCGCCGTGATGTCGCCGTACCCGACGGTGGTGAACGTGGTCAGCGCGAAGTACAGGGCGTCCGTCCTGGTCAGCGGCTCGGTGAAGGAGCTCGGATCGGAGTGGTCCAGGAGGTAGTAGGCGCCGGCGAACAGCAGCAGGAACAGCGGAAGCGTGATCGCCAGCGCTTCCACGGCCTTCAGCCGGGGGTAGGGCGAGCGGGCGATGGCCCACACCTCCCACCCGAAGAACAGGGCGACACCGAGCAGCCCCAGCCCGAGCAGGACCGCCGTCGTGGGCGAGGCCCGGCCGTCCAGGGGCAGCAGGTAGTACGCCGTCACCAGACCGGCCGTGACGAACACCGAGCGAGCGAGCACCATGGCGGCCGCCGACCGGGGCACACGCTGCTCCCGGTCCCGCCGCGGCGGGCGCCTCCCCGCGGTGTTCGGGGTGCGAGGAGCTGCCGAGTCGCTCATCTCGTGTCCCTCCGGTTCCGCTGTCCGGGAAACGCGCGCGCAGGTCCGCATCCAGATCAACGCGGCGACGCGGGGCACGGATCACCCCCCATGGGTGACCCGTGGGACTCCGCCCCGCGGGACGCTGGCGTACGGGTCCCCGCACACCGTCCCGTCGGCGGTCCGGCAGCGACCTGCAACCGATCCCCGCGAGGAGGAGCCATGACCATGTCGCGTGGTTCGGCATCGCATGCCGGAGCGGAGCACAGGCCCGGCGGGACGGGCCCCCACCCGGACGGCGACCCCGCCGACATGCTGGCGGGCCTCGGCAGTTCGTGGTCCTGGCTCCTGGGTTCGGCGCTGGCGACGCTGGTGCCGGGGATCATCGTGCTCGCCTGGCCGAACGCGACCCTGCACGTCCTGGCGATCGTGATCGGGTTGTACCTGCTCGTGACCGGCGCGTTCCGGTTCGTCGCCGCGTTCTCCCGGGAGGAGCACGGCGAGCGCCTGCCGCGGCTGCTGGTCGCGGTGCTGTTCGTCCTCGCCGGGGTGCTGTGCCTGAGGCACCCGTTGCAGACGATCACCGCGCTCTCGCTGATCGTCGGGATCGTCTGGCTGCTGTCCGGCATGCTCACCGCCTACACGGCGCTCGCCTTCCGGAGCCTGCCCCACCGCGGCGTCGTCCTCGGCGCGGCGGCGCTCGGCATCGTCGCGGGCATCGTGGTGCTGGCGCTGCCCACGCAGTCGGCCCTGGTGCTGACCCGGCTGCTCGGCCTGTGGCTGGTGCTGCTCGGCCTGGTCGAACTGGGCGTCGCCTTCGCCTGGCGGTCGGCACTGCGCAGGGCCGCCACGGGGACCCCGTCGGGGCCCGCGGCGACGGTCTGAGCCCCCTCGTACGCCGCCCGCAGGGCCGGTCAGGGGCCGCACGCCCGCCGTCCTGCCCTCGGCCGGCCGGCCCCCGTCCCGGCGGTTCACGCCGTGTGGCGCACTGCCCCGCACGCGACGACCAAGGAGGATCCATGGCCCCCGCCGACGCCCCCGTCCCGCCGGCCCCTGGCGGCGCCGGGGAGCCCCGGCGCTCCCTGACCCCCGCGGAGTACGCCGAGTACGAACGGCTGCGCCGGGCCGCCGCGGTCAAGCACCGGAGGCTGCGCCGGGCGGGCGCCACGATCCTGCTCGTGGTGACGCTGGTGTTCGCCCCCCTGGCCGTCGTCGCGGCCTGGGTGCACGACACGGTCGGCGACACCGACCGCTACGTCCAGACCGTCACACCCCTGGCCCACGAACCGGCCGTGCAGAACGCCGTGATCGACCGGCTGACCAAACGAGTCGTGGACAACATCGACCTGAACGCGGTGACCGCGGCGCTGACCGACGCCCTCAGGAAGTCCGGGGCCCCGCCGCGCGTCGTCGACAACTCCACCGTGCTGACCGGCCCGCTGCGCGGCGCCGTCACCGACGTGGTGCACCGCGTCGTCAAGCGCGTCATCACCAGCGACGTCTTCGAAGAGGTCTGGGTGACCGCCAACCGGCGGGCGCAGACGGCGCTGATGAACGTCCTCACCGGAAACCAGAAGGGCGCCGTACGGGCGCAGGGCGACACCGTGCAACTGGACATCGGGGTCGTCGTCGACCAGGTCAAGCACGAGCTGGAGAAGGCCGGCTTCCGGAAGGCCTCGGTCATACCGGCACCCGACCGTTCGATCACCCTGTTCAGGACCGAGAAGCTGAGCAAGGCCCAGGACGCCATGCGGCTGCTCGACATCGTCGGGGTCTGGCTGCCCGTCGTGACCATCGTGCTCGCCGCGCTGACCGTGTGGACGGCTCCGTCGCACCGACTGACGTTGCAGGTCACGGCCATCGGCGTGGGCGTGATGATGATCGTCCTGCTCATCGCCCTGGCCGTGGCCCGCCGGGTCTACCTCGGCTCCGTCCCGCCGACCACACTGCCCCCCGACGCCGCCGCGGTCATCTACGACACCCTGGTGAGGTTCCTCCGCGACAGCGCGCGCACCCTCCTGGTCGTCGCCGTGATCACGGCGCTGGCCGCCTACCTGTACGGCCCAGGACGCGCGGCTCGCGGGGTGCGGACGCTGGCCGGGCGGAGTACCACCGCCGCGGGCGAGGCGCTCGGCCGCGCCGGAGTGCACACCGGCACGGCCGGACACTGGCTGGACGCCCACCGGAAGTGGACCACCGGCGTCGTCATCGCGGCCGGGGCGCTCGCCCTGGTGCTCTGGAACCACCCCACGGTCGCGGTCGTCGCACTCGTTCTGTGCGTCGTCCTCGCCGTTCTGATCCTCCTGGCCGTCCTCGCCTCCGCCACGGGTCCCGCCGAGTCCGCGGGATCCGGCGGCGTACGTCCCGCGACGTCGTGAGCCCCCGAACCCCGGGGCCGCGCGGGCGCGGGACCGCGGCGGCGCCGCACGGTCACCCGCATCGGGTGAGGCGCCCGGGCTTTGCCGTGCGCACGCTGACAGAGGTCGGACAGCGCACCCGGGCACAGACCCGGAACAAAGAAGAGAAATGAGCACGCAGATGAACCTCGCGTACGACTACCCGCTGCTGAGCGCCTTCTGGACGATGCTGTGGTTCTTCCTGTGGATCATGTGGTTCGTCCTGCTCTTCCGGGTCATCCTCGACATCTTCCGCGACGACGGCCTGAACGGCTGGGCCAAGGCCGGGTGGCTGGTGTTCTGCATCGTGCTGCCGTTCCTCGGCGTCCTCGTCTACGTCATCGCCCGCGGCAAGAGCATGGGCCGCCGGGAGATCGCACAGGCGCGGGAGCAGCAGGAGGCGTTCAACGCCTACATCCGGCAGACCGCGGCCGGCGGCGGGGGCGGGTCCAAGGTCGACGAACTCGCCCGGCTGTCCGACCTGCGCGCCCGTGGAGACATCACCGACGAGGAGTTCGCCCGGGCCAAGGAGATGATCCTGACCGGTGGCGCCCCCGAGGGCCGCGCCACCTCCGTGACCTCCACCCCCGAGAGCCCCGACAGCTCCACTCCCGGCCGTCGATGACCACGCCGGACGAGACGAAACGAGGGAGAAGATGACCGCGACCCACACCGCACGGCCGCATCCGGCGAAGCAAGCATGGGCCACCGGCCTGACGGCCTTCGCCGCCGTCATGCTGATGATCGCCGGAGTGCTCGACATCTTCCGCGGGATCATGGGCATCGCCCAGGACGACGTCTTCGTCACCACGCGCAACTACGTCTTCCAGTACGACCTCACCGGCTGGGGCTGGATCCACCTCGTCCTCGGGGTGCTCGCCGTGATCGTCAGCATCGGGCTGTTCCAGACGGCGATGTGGGCGCGCGTGGCCGGTGTGGCGATCGCCGGGCTGATCATCCTCGCCAACTTCCTGTCCCTGCCGTACTACCCGGTCTGGGCGGTCGTGATGATCGCGTTCTCCGGGTTCATCATCTGGGCCCTGTGCGTGCTGCGGCCCGAGGAGTACCCGGCCTCTCCCACCACCACCGCGTCCTCCACCTCCTCCACCTCCTCCACTCCTTCCTCCACCACCGGAACCGCCCCACCCCGCAACCCGTGAGGGGCCGGGCGAGCAGGCCCGCGCGGCCCGGGCGAGCCCAACGCCCGGGCCGCGCCGACGCGCGTCGGGAGACGTTGGGCCTTTGGACGCCCGCATCCTGGTCCGGCCTGGCGGCGGTACGCGCAGCGAGCGCCCGCATCCTGGTCCGGCCTGGCGGCGGTACGCGCAGCGAGCGCCCGCATCCCGGTCCGGCCTGGCGGTTGTTCGGCCAGTGAGCGCCCCCACGGGGATCCGTCCGCCCGGAAGGGGCACCGACCGGCCGTAGGTTGCCGGTCCGTCCGCTCCCGGGATGCGGCGCCCGTACCGGCGCGTAGCGTGGAGAGGGCGTGGCAGGAAACTCAAGAGACCAGGCGGGAGGGATTCTCGTGGGTACAGCACCGGAGACCCTGCAGAAGGCCGAACTGACGGAGGAGCAGGAACGCGCCAGTGAGCGTCAGTGGTTCCTCGATGCCGACACCGGGGAGCTGAAGCCGGAGGAGAATTCCGACCGGCGCGACGAGCAGACCGGGCCGGGCCCGGTTCGCGTGGCTCGCTGGACTTTCGATTGACCGCTCCGCCCGAGGACCGCGTCTGGGCGCGCCACCACCGGCGTACGGGAGCGGTGCTGATCGTCGGCGCGGGAGCGGTCGGCGGATTTCTCGCCGAGGAACTCGCCCGGATCGGATTCAGCCCGCTCCGGCTGGTCGACCCCGACACGCTCGCGGTGGAGAACCTGATTCGCCACCCACTCGGTGCCCCCGCCCTGGGACAGCCCAAGGCCCTGGCACTGGCTGCGAAGATCCGTCGCGACTTCCCGTCCTGCGACGCCACCGGCGATCACGCGGACTTCCTCGCGCTGCCCGCGGACGAGCAGCGGTCGTTGGTGGGCGGCGCGGACGTGGTGGTGGCGGCGACCGACTCAGCCGTGTGCCAGCGCCACGTCAACCGCGTGGCCCTGGCGGTGGGCAGGCCCGCGGTGTATCCGGCGGTCTGGGTGGACCCCAGGATCCGTGACGCCGAGGTCGGCGAGATCCTGTGGGTGCTCCCCGGCCGGCGCACACCCTGTTACGAGTGCGCGGTGGCCTTCCGGCAGGGGACCGCCGACACCCAGGCGGCCCGCGGTGCCCGGGTGGACATCCAGCTCGTCGCCCTGGCCACGGCCCAGGTCGTGACCGCACTGGCACACCCCGACGACGACCGCTCGGCGATCCTCGATCATCAGCGCACCGCCATCTACCTGCACGGACTGACGCCCACCTCGCCCGGCGTCCGGGCCACCTTCCCCACCACGGGGCTGAGCAGCCGGAACGTCCGGGTCCCCTTCCCGTCCCGGCCCTGCGCGGCCTGCCACGGCTGGCGCCATGTGGCCTCCTCCCCGACATTGGCCGCCGCGGGAACGGGCGGGCGGCCCGGCGAGGACGGGGGACGCACCTGGCCCGTCTTCGCCGCCGTCGTGCTGTGCATCGTGGTCCTGTTCATCGTCTCGGTCGCCCACGGCAGACACATGTAGGCCGGTGCCGCCGGAGAGCGCTCGTTCGACCCTGAGAGAGCGCTCGTCGCCCGTCATGACTGCTCGGGGGTCCGCCCGGGACCGGGCAGCGGTTCGAGCCCGGTCACCGCGTACTCGATCCGGACGTCGTCGGCCAGTTTCAGCGCGCCCAGGAACGCGCTGTACGGCTTGATCCCCCAGGTGGACTGGGTGACGGTGGCCCAGCCGCACACCATTCCGTCCCCGTCGCCGCCCCCGTGCACGGTCACCGGGTGGCTCCGGCCCTTGATCGTGAGGTCCCCCGTGATCTCGAAGGACTCCGGCGTTCCCGTGACGCTCGTGGTGCGGAAGGCGATGACGGGGTGCTGTGCGGTGTGCAGCAGTCCCTCGCCCTCCAGCAGGCGTTTGATCTCCGTCCTGTCGGCGTCGGTGAGGGGCTTGAGCCCTCCGGTCCCCTCCCGGACCGTCAACGATCCCGTCTCGACCGTCACGGTCACCGACGACTTCCCGGGATCACCCGTGACGACCACCGCCTCCCCGGTCCACCGGGTCGCTTCGAGCGTGAGGTCGTGCCCCGCCTTCCGCCCGAGCCCCGCGCGGCTGGTCCTGATCAGCAGTCGGCCGGTGGGCGATCCGAACCCGTACATTCCATCACTCAATACCACAATTTCGACTGTAGTCGACGAGGCTCAGGCGTTTCCGGACGAGTGTGCGGCCGCGGAGAGGACCGCTTCGACCGTGGCGTCGTACACCGCCTTCTGGTCGACGCCGCCGAGCGCGTCGATGTGGGCGTGGGTGACCGGGTGCTCGCCCTGCGGCAGCCGGGCGTAGACCCCTCCACCGGCCTCGGCCAGGACACCGGCCCACGGGCCTCGTCCCTGGTCCGTGACTCCCGAGCACTCCGTGACTCTCGCGAACCCTGGCGACTCCGCGGTGTTCTCCTTCTTCACCATGGCCACCTCTTCTCCTCCGGGTGGCCGCAGGTTCCATGACCAAACCTGCGCGGGGCCTCACCCGTCCGCAGGGGAACGTTCGTCGCCTCCGACCCCTGTCGCTCGCGCGACCCCGTAGGCGCCGAGTGAAACCACGACCCATGCCGCGGTAGCGGTCCCGAGCGCGAGCCACGCCGAGTGGTGACGGAGAAGAACCGTGGCGACGGCGGCGAACGCCACGAGCCCCAGGGTGCCCAGGGCGGCGCCACGCGCGTCGTCGCGGGCGCTCATGAGCCCTTCCTCCTCGGCCACCAGGGTCAGGCCGGCCGGCAGGACCGCGGGAAAAGCGAGGAAGACGCCGCCGACGAACGACCCGAAGAGCCGTGACACGACGGCCGCCAGGAGTGACACGCCCGCGCGAAGCCGAACCGGAGGAGCAGATCCTTGCGCGGCGTGCGCGCGGCCGCCCACAGGTCCACCCGCATCCGGTCGGGGTCCTCGGCGCCTTCTCCGCTGCCGTCCGCGGGCCTCGCCGATCGCCTCACGGCGCCACCGCGAAGGCGATGGCGGCCGCTGTCGCGAACCACACGACAAGGGCCGCCGCGGACCCGCGCACGGCTCCGAACCGGGCGAGCGCCGGAACATCGACGGCACGCGGGCAATCGGCGGCCCTCCGGGACGGCCGCCCTGCCTCCCGGGGGGCGACCGGTCAGCCGAACCGGCCCGCCACGTAGTCCGCCGTCCTCTGGTCCTTCGGCGTGCCGAAGACGTCGTCGGTCGGGCCGTGCTCGACGATGCCGCCGGGGGTGCCCTGCTCGGCGAGGAAGAAGGCGCACTGGTCGGAGACGCGGGCCGCCTGCTGCATGTTGTGGGTGACGATCACGACCGTCACCTGGCCGGCGAGTTCCTGGATCGTCTCCTCGACCCGGCGCGTGGAGGTGGGGTCGAGCGCCGAGCACGGTTCGTCCATGAGCAGCACCCGGGGACGTACCGCCAGCGCGCGGGCGATGCACAGGCGCTGCTGCTGACCGCCCGACAGCGCCCCGCCGGGCTGGCGGAGGCGGTCCTTGACCTCCTTCCACAGGCCGGCGCGGGTGAGGGACTCCTCGACCAGTTCGTCCTTCGTCCGACGGCTCGCGCGCGTGCCCGTCAGGCGCAGGCCCGCCACCACGTTGTCGTAGATCGACATCGCGGGGAAGGGGTTGGGCTTCTGGAAGACCATGCCGATGCGCCGCCGGGCGTCGGTCAGGCGGCGCTCGGGGGCGTAGATGTCCTCGCCCTCGAAGAGCACCTCGCCCGCGAAGGCCGCCGCCGGGATCAGTTCGTGCATGCGGTTGAGAGTGCGCAGGAACGTCGACTTGCCGCAGCCGGAGGGGCCGATCAGGGCGGTGACCTGGCCGGCGGGCATCGTCAGCGACACCCGGCTCAGCACCTGGTGGCTGCCGAACCAGGCCGACACCGCGCGGGCTTCGAGCGTCGCGGGAGCGGTTGTCGGCCCGCCCGTGGCGGCGGGGACGGTGGTGACGGTGGTGACGGGGGGCAGGACGACCGTGTCGGTCAGGGAGTCGGTGGCATCGGTCACGGCGGGTACCTCGGTTCGCGGCTGGGCTCGGGAAGCGGTCACATCAGGTTGGGCAGCAGTTCGGTGGTCCGGGTGGCGACCTGGAGGCCCAGCACGGCGACGACCGGGGCGAAGACGATCCACGTCTGGTGGCGGCCCCAGCGGTGCCAGGTCCATACCGCGGCGACGGCCGCGACCAGCAGGGCCTGGAGCCACATCACCAGCGGCCACGGCACCCCGGAGGGGCGGGCCAGCGGCTGCTCGGACTCCGGCAGCGTGCCGGGCCTGATCACGGCCGCCGGGGTCTCGAAGGGCGTGGACACGAGGTCCGCGTCGACGCGCAGGATGCCGCCCGGCATGTAGCTCGGGCCGGTGGCCGTGGCCAGCACCAGACGGCCCTGGCCGGAGGCCAACGGGGCCGGCGCCGGGTCTCCGGCCCGCCGTACGCCGACGACCTGGTACTTCGCCGCGCCCTGGCCGGTCGTCACCGTGAACCTGTCACCCTCGGCGAGGTCGGCCAGCCGTTCGAACGGGCCGCCGTAGGCGGCCGCCCGCCCCATCAGCACGCTGGTGCCGGCCTGCCCGGGCATCGGGGTGTCGCGGCGGTGACCGGGGCCGTCGGTCATGACGCCGGAGTCGGTCCCTTCGAGGACCACCTGACGCACGCGCAGGGAGGGGATGTCGATCAGAGCGACCGGCGTACCGGGCGCCAGCAGCCTGCCCTGCTGGTCGGTCTGGGAGACCGGGGCCGTGCCCAGGGCGAGTGCGTTGCGCAGTGCGTCGTACGCCGTGTGCTGGGCGGCCCGTTCCTGGACGCCGCTGAGGAACAGCAGTTGGGCGGTGACGCCGAGCAGCAGGGCGGCGAGGCTGAGCAGGGCGCCCCGGGCGATGTGGCGGACGGCCGGGACGCTCCGGACGTGGGTCCGGAGCAGGGCCGGTGCGGGCGTGGTCTGTACGGCGACCGTCACGGCGGCCCGCCTCCTTCATGGGTTGTGGGGTGTCACGTACCGCCGGGGAGACCGCCGTCGCGGCGGCCTCCCCGGCAGCGGGGTCAGGTGGACTTGATGGTGAAGTTCGCGCTGTTCTTCGCGTTCACCGTCGAGGAGCCCGCGTAGTACGCGCGCAGGGTGTGCTTGCCGCGGCTCAGCTTCGGCAGGGTAATGGTCACCTTGCCGGCCTTCAGCGTGCCGGTGGCGATCACCTTGGAGCCCTTGTAGACGCGCACGGTGCCGGTCGGCGTGGTGCCGGTCGCGGTGACCTTCACGGTGACCTTGGCGCGGGTGTTGTGGCTGACCGAGGAGGGCCGGCTGACGGCGATCGACGGGGTCGCCTTGGTGATCTTCAGCGAGACCGTCGTCGAGGACGCGTTGAGCTTGCTGTCGCCGCCGTAGGAGACGGTCAGCTTGTGGGTCGCGACCTTGAGGTGGCTGGACAGGCCGACGGTGACCTTGCCGGAGGAGTTGAGGGTGCCGGTACCGAGGGTGGTGGAGCCCTCCTTCACCGTCACCTTGCCGCCGGGGACGGTCCCGTTCGAGCCGGTGACGGTGACGGCGACCTTCGGCGCCTTGCCGTACGCGGTCGTCGTGGCGGTCGCCTTCGTGGTGCTCGCGGACTTGAGGCTGACGTCACCGGTCCAGGTGGCGGGGGCGCCGGTGCCGTTGAGGTTGGCGGCGGCGACCGTGGCGGTGTACTTGCCGCTGGCCAGACCGCTGAACGAGTACGACGTGGTCGTGGCCGGGACGTCCTTGGCCGCCGCGACGGTGCCGTCCGCACGGGTCAGCGTGACGCGGTAGTCGGTGACCGGCAGGCCGGGGGCGGCCGGGGCGGTCCAGGTCAGCGCGAGCTTCCCGGTGTCGGCGGTGGCCCTGAGGGCCGGCGCGGCGGGCGCCGTGAGGTCGATGCCCGACTGCTCCAGACCGCCGAACTTGGCGTGCTTGGCCGGGTTGATCGAGCCGTTGTACGGCTCGTTCATGAAGCCGAAGTCGGCGATGACCTTCTGGGAGTTGTCGGTGGCCATCTGGGCGGTGTGGCCGCTGTCGGTGACAAAGACGTCGTAGAGGTCCTTGTCGAAGAAGATGCTGGTGGGGTCGATCGCCCGGCTGGGCACGACGTTGTAGACGTCCCGGCCGAAGGTGGCGTTCTCGTAGTAGCCGCGGACCGGCTCGAGCCGGCCGTTGACGGTCGTCACCGGGTTGGTGACGCCCGTGTCGCCGGGCAGCCGCACCGAGGCGAGGTGGGCCCCGGCGGCGGCAGCGGTCTTGCTGTGGTCCGGGGCGACCCCGTTGATCTGGGCGATCCAGCTGCCCACGGAGAACGGGACGAGCGCGCCGTCGGCGGTGAGGGCGTCGTTGGCCTGGTTCTCCTGGACGGTCGGGATCTTGGGGTCGATCGTCGAGTCGTTGAGACCGATCGTGCCGAGGAAGAAGGCGCGGGTGCCGGAGCCGTTCTGCGGGATGTACGGGTGAACGGTCTGGCCGTTCACCTGCTTGAGGTTGCCCGCGTAGATGTCGTGCAGCTGGTCGACCGTCAGGGTGTCCAGGGCCGAGCCGCGCACCGCGATGCCGACGGCGTCCCGGGCGAAGGGGATGTAGGTGAGCGCGCTGCCGGAGGTGCTCGGGCCGCCGGAGGAGCGGGCGAAGTCGACCTGGCCCTTGACGGCGGCACCGCTGCTGTCGGGGAACTTGTCGCCGGTCAGCGACATGGTCAGCGCGAGACGGCCCTTGCCGGAGCCGTTGGGCCGCAGGAAGGACGGCCCGCCCGTGCGGGTCTGGATCTTGGAGGTGGTGGAGCCGGTGCCGGGCTCGACCGCGTCGTACGAGGCGATGCCCGCGCCGCCCGCCGACTTGATGGCGGAGCCGGCGTAGCCGGGGGCGTCACCGGCGAGGGCGTTGAGCACGTCCTGCGTGGTGTCGGAGCCCACGCCGACGAGCTGGCGGAACGTCCCGGCGGGTGCGGGGTCGGCGGACGCCGGGCTCGCCAGAGCGAGGCCACCGGCCACCACGGCGGCGGCGACGAGCGCGGCCGTAGAGCGCATTCTGCGCATCGAGAGTCTCCTGACGGTGTGCGTGGATGTGCTGTGCGGTGGGTGTGGGGGAGGTGCCGTGGGGGTCCCCTGCGTCGAGCCGGGCGAGAGCACGCCGAGGATCTGGCAGGGTGGTGCGGACCGTCCGCCCCGACTGCCTTTCGGGGCGGGCGGCCGTCTGTGGGAAGCCGGGCAGGGCCCGGCTCCGGTCGGAGGGTCAGCCCCGGCCCGGCGGCAGCAGCCTCCGCAGCCGTTCGGGCAGGGTGAACGCCGGTACGACCGTCACCGCGCGGCCGCCGGGGAGCGGCACCCGCAGCGGGAGGCGCAGCCTGCTGCCGCCCGCGAAGGGCGCGCCCGCCGCCGCGGCGGCGCCGAGCCCGGCACCGACCGGGACGGCGTAGCGCAGCGCGTTCGCGGGGTCGGCCGGCGTGGTGCCGAAGGCCGTGGTCTGGACGGCCTTGCCGCCGTCGTAGGAGGGCGCGCCGCTGGGCGTGGGGCCGGCGTCCCCGCCGTCCGGGCCGGCCCCGCCGGAGCCGGTGCCGCCCCCGGCCGTGTCGCCGCCCGACGTGCCCCCGGCGCCCGAGGAACCACCAGCGCCGGAGCCACCCGAGCCGGAGCCCCCGGAGCCGGAGCCGGTGCCGCCTCCGGTCGAGCCGCTTCCCGAGCCGCCTTCGTGGGACGGGGGCCCGGTGTAGTGCTCGAGCGCGTCGGCGGCTTGCAGCGCGCGGGCGCGCAGGTCCTTGGACAGCGGGGCGTAACCGGCCGGGAGCCGGCCCGGGTCGGCTCCGCTGACCTGTCCGTCGCCCACCGCGTACCGCAGCAGGGCCGCGTAGTCCTTGCGGGCGGCGGCGTCGAGCTCGCCCGGCCGCGCGGCACCGTAGATCAGCTGGGCGAGCGGGTAGGCGCCCTCGGCGGTCGCCCGGGCCGGGCTGATCTCCGGCGCCCCCTTGCCTGCGGCGCTCGTGGCGGCGGCGGTCAGGGATGCCGTGGTGGGCGCGGTGAAGCGGCCGGCGGTGTTGCGCAGCCGGGCGGTCTGCAGTCCGTAGCGCTCGGCGGAGGCCGCGTCGGTGACCGCGATCACGAACCGTGATCCGACGGTCTGCGGGCCGGTGCTCTTGTACCCCGGCGGGTTGGCCAGCGCGTCCCAGGTCGCCTTCCACAGAGTGTCGGCGCGACGGGTGTGCAGGGCGCCGGCGTGCATGTCGGACACGTACGGGTGGAAGTCGGTCATGCACTGCTTGTCGGTGGCGCCGGTGCCCGGCGGGATCGTGCACCAGGGGTCGCTCTTGGGGTAGTCGTCGGCGCGGGCCGGGTCGTAGGCCACGCCCGTCGGGTTCAGGTGCGTGTCGGTGCTGTAGTACGGGTTGACCCGCATGCCCCAGTCGTCGGCCGTTCCCGCGAGGAAACCGCGGGCGTCCTGGTCGGACAGGATCCACTGCCACAGCGCGCGGGCCGTGTCCGAGTGGCCGAGCGAGGTGATCAGGTCGGTGTCGGTGGCCGGGGTCTCGGAGACCGACAGATGCTCGAACTCCGGGTTGAGGGCGATGAACTCGGGGTCGCTCGCGAGGCCCGCCGGGTTGTTCCTCGCCCAGTCGTAGCCCTTGGCGACCTGGTCGCCGAGCACCGCTCCCCAGGGGGAGTTGCGGTACGACTCGGTCAGCAGCTTGGCGACCAGGCGGGGTGTGAGGTCGATGGATTCGACCTTCGTCCCGGCGAGCCTCCGGATGTCGTCCGGGGCGCCTGCCTTGGGCCTGCGCTCGATGGTGAAGCCGATCACGGCTCCGGAGAGCGCGACCGGGGCGTAGGCCGTGGTGCCGGACGGCGCGGTGGTGCCCTCGTCGGCGCCCAGGGCCCGGGTGGTGAAGGCGAGTCCGGCGGAGCCGGTGTTCGCGAGCCGGGTGCGGGCGTCGGGCTCACCGAGTTTGGTGTAGCCGTAGACCGTGCCGGTCGGGCACAGGGCCGTCTGCCAGCTGGTCATGGCGTCGGCGACGAGTTCACTGCCCATGGTGGGCCGCTCGTCGGAGCCCAGGGCGCAACCGCTGCCGACCGGGTTGAAGCGGAGCGGGACGGCGATGCGGTTCTTCCAGTTGGTGGAGGAGACCGGCGAGCCCGCGTTGACGATGCTCTTGTCGGCGTACGGCTCGCCGTCGAGGTCGAGGTGGCCCTGCGGGACGATCACCAGCCAGCAGGAGCGCGGCTGGGCGGCACCCTTCTTTCCGGCCTGGGCACCGCAGCCCAGGTGCGGGGCCTCGTTGGCGGTCTGCACCTCGAAGTACTCGCGGCCGGTGCCGTCGGCGCCGGTGCGGGCGAAGTCGACCTCGTTGGTGGTGTTGCGGTTGTAGAACGGGTTGTTCTGGGTGTTGGCGGTGACCATCGTGCCGTCGACCGACTTGAAGGGCACCTCGCCCTGGCCGAAGGCGCCGCCCGCGCCGTACCGGTCGTCCTCGCCGTAGCTGGTGGGGGCGGCGCTGTAGGTGACGTTGCGTGTGTCGTCGCGTTCGTTGCCCGGCCAGCTGCCCCGGCCGGTGGTCGGAGAGGCGCCGTACTGGCACTGGGTGCGCGGCGGGCCGGGGTTGCCCGGGACCGTGCCGTCGTCGTCGCCCCAGCACTGCATGATCTGCACGAAGTCGGTGTTGAACAGGGTGCCCGCGAACGTGGTCGGGGTGCCGCCGGTCCAGGAGACGGTGATCGCCTGGCTGGTCAGGTGGGTGGTCTGGTCGACCGTGAACTTCATGTCCTTGAACTCGCCGCGCCCGGAGACCGTGACGGCGGAGCCGGTGCCGGCCGTACCGCTCGCGGCGGTCGCGGGCTGGGCGGCCTGGGCCACGCCGAGGCCCGCGAGGGTGCCGACGGCGGCCCCGGCCACCAGCCGCAGGAGCAGCCCGCGCACGCGCGCCGTCCTGCCTCGTGTGTCCCGGCTCATCGCGAACCCCCGTCCGTGAACCGGTCGTGGCCGCCGCGGCCGCCGTTGCGGGCGGCGATCGCCCGGGAGACGACGGAGGGCAGCAGGACGAGCCCGAGCAGCAGCAGGGCGGTGATCAGCATCAGCGTCTGGGTACCGGTCCAGCCGTGGCGCCCGGCGACCGTGACCGGCTGGGCCAGGGCGATGGTGCCGTCGGCGACCGTGGCGCCGCCGCCCGCCGCGCCGCCCGGCGCGAGGGTCTGCCCGGTGTCGGGGTCGACGGACGGCTGTCCGGTGCCGTCCGGTCCGGTGCCGCCCGTGCCGTCGGCGCCGCCCGTGTCTCCCGAGCCGCCGCTGGAGGTTTCGCCGGTAGCCGAACCGCTCCCGGTGGAACCGCCGTTCGCGCCGCCGCCGGGGGAACCTCCGCCGGTGGAGCCGCCGTTCGTGCCGCCGCCGGTGGATCCGCCCGACGTACCACCGGAAGTTCCGGCGCCGCCACCGGACTTGGCGCCGCCGCTGCCCGTGGTGCAGGCCGCGGCGCCCTTCTTGTCGCACTCCGCCGGGTAGGGCGCGGTCTCGGCGAGCTTGTTGTGGCCGTCGGCCGTGAAGGTCGGGTTGTTGCAGCCCTTGATGTTGATGTTCTGGGTTTGCACGCCGGGGATCCGGCGGATCTGGTCGAAGCCCGCCTTGACGAGGTTGATCGGCAGTGGCGAGTACCCCAGTTGCGGTGCCTGCTGCTGGCCCTGGCACATGAAGTAGTAGGAGAACGCGCCGAGCGTCTTGCCCTTCTCCTTGGTGAACGTGCCCTGCACCTTCAGCGGCAGGATCATGTACGAGTAGCTGGAGAGAGGGTAGTTGCGCTTGTCCCTGTCGTTGTAGACGCCCTCGAGCTGCTGGGTGAGGTAGTCCGGCGAGCTCTTGTTCGTGTTGATCCTCGCCTGGAGCAGCGAGACCGCGACGTTCTGCGGGGTCGGCTCGGTGTAGTAGCCGGCGTGGTTGAGGACCTTGGCGACCGGGTAGTGCGCGTTGAGCGCGTACGAGTAGTTGACGTAGCCGATCGCGCCCTCGCCGTAGCTCTGGGCCACGTACGCGGCGACACCGAGGTCACCGGACTGGGCGATCATGCCGGGGACGGTCGGGTAGTACGAGGTCTGCCCGCACGCGCCGGAGCGTCCGACCTTGCGGCAGTAGTCCCGCCACTGGGCTTTGTGCTGGTTGGCCATCCACAGCGTGAACTGGGCCGTCGAGCCGGAACCGTCCGAGCGGACCACCGGGACGACGGGGCGGTGCGGCAGCTGAAGACCGGGGTTGTCGGCCTTGATCGCCGGGTCGTCCCACGACTTGATGGCGCCGGTGAAGATCTTGGTGACCACGTCACCGGAGAGCCGGAGGTTGGTGACCCGCCGGCCGTTGACCGTCAGGTGGTACATGAAGACGGTGCCACCGGCCACGATCGGCATGTAGGCGTACGATCCGGCGGCCGGCCGTTCGGCGGCGGAGCCGTCGGTCGGATTGGTCTGGAACGGGATGTCGGAGACCGCGAAGTCCACCGTGCCGCTGAGGAACTGGCGGCGGCCGTCGGAGGATCCGGTGCCGGCGTAGCTGATCCGCATGCCGTACTGGTTGACGGCGCGGCGCCACTCGTCGACGGCGTTCTCGGCCCAGGTGGAGCCGGCTCCGGCGATCGGGGTGTAGCTCTCGGCGGCGGCGGTCGCCGCGAGCGGGCCGGCCAGCAGCCCGGCGATCATGGCGAGCAGCGCGCCTAGGATCGCCGGCGCGCGCAGGCGGCGCGGACGAAGGGGCAGGTGACTGCGCATCAGTCGGTTTCTCCGGGCTTGTGTCCCAGGTCCTCGGTGGTGGGCCTGGAAGTCGTGGCGGACAGGTCGGTGGGCTGGGGGACGCTGTCGAACAGCGAGAGCGCCGGGGCGTGCAGTTCGGCGAAGCGGTCGACGTCACGGCGCGAGGCGAGGGCCGCGCGGCGGGCCTGGCGGCGGGTGAGCTGGCCGGGACCGCGTCCGCCGATCACCCGGGCGATGGCGAAGAGCACGAGGACCAGGGCCATCAGGACCGCCGCCGCGCCGAAACCGCGGGCGATCATCGCGGGGTCGGGCCGCTTGACGAAGGTGAAGGCGGCAAGCGGCAGCGAGACCATCGGGCCGTGCAGCGGGTCGGCGTTGAACGCGGCGTTGTAGCCGGCGGTGAGCAGTACGGGCGAGGTCTCACCGACACCGCGGGCCGTGCCGAGGATCACCGCGGTGGCGAGGCCGGAGCGCGAGGTCGGCAGGACCACGTGCCACACGGTGCGCCACCGCGGAGCGCCCAGCGCCTCGGCCGCCTCGGTCAGCGTGCCGGGCACCAGCCGCAGCACGACGTCCGCCGCACGGATCACGATCGGCAGCATCATCACGCTGATCGCGAAGCCCGCCGCGAGGCCGGACTTCTCCATGCCGAGGCTGAGGATCCAGATGGCGTACACCATCAGGCCGGCCACGATCGACGGCAGCGCCGTCATCGCCTCCACGATGGTTCGTACGAACCGGGAGAAGCGGCCCGGGACCTGGTTGAGGTAGACCGCGCAGGCCAGGCCCAGCGGCACGGTGATCGCCAGGGCGATGGTGATCATGAAGAGGGTGCCGAGCATCGCATGGGCGATACCACCGATGGTGAGCGGGTCGAGCGAGCCCGCGGACTGCATGTCCTCGGTGAGGAAATTGAGATGCGCCAGCGCCTCGTGCCCGCGCCAGGCGGTGAAGCCGACGACGAGGGCGAGCGCGAGGAACAGCAGCGTGGCCGCTGTCCACAGCACCACGGTCATCACGCGGTCGCGTACGGCCTGACCGTCCTCCTCCAGTCCGGTCAGCACCGCGTAGCAGGCGAGGAAGGCGAGGTAGGCGGTGACCGTGAACCCCAGCAGGCCGGAGAACGGGGCGAGTTGACCGAACAGCAGCACGGCGGTGCAGAGCCCCGCGAGGGCGGCGCCGCACAGGGCGAGCACACCCGAGCGGGTCGGGCCGCCGATCCGGCGGGGCTGGTCGGGGAGTTCGGCGGGCGCGGGAGCGCCGGGGGGTGCCGAGTCCTCGGTGATGTCGTGGGCGGTGTCCTGGACGATGGTCATCTCATGCCTCGCTCTGTGCGCCGGAACGGGAGCGGGCCGCGATGGTGGAGGCGGTGAAGTTGACCGCCAGGGTGAGTACGAACAGCGCCAGGCCCGCCGCCATCAGCGCCGACATACCGAAGGGGGAGGCGTCGCCGTAGTGCAGCGCGATCAGCGCGGAGACCGAGTTCGAGCCGGTCTGCAGGATGTGCGGCTGGATGACGAAGACCGGGGAGATGATCATGTAGACCGCGATCGTCTCGCCGAGCGCCCGGCCCAGCCCGAGCATCGTCCCACCGATGATGCCGCCCTTGCCGTAGGGCAGGACGACCGCACGGATCATCCCCCAGCGGGTGGCGCCGAGCGCGTAGGCGCCCTCGCGTTCACCGGCCGGCGCCTGGGTGAAGACCTCGCGCATCACCGAGCACTGGATCGGTGCGACCATCAGGGCGACGACGATGCCGGCGACAAGGGTGGACGCGGTGTAGACGCTGGCGGAGGCGAGCGGGTCGCCCGGCTGGGTGCCGTCCACCTTGAAGAGGGGGATCCAGCCGAACCAGTCGGACAGCCAGCGCGACAGCCCGATCACGTTCTGCTGGAGGAGGAACAGCCCCCACAGCCCGTACACCACCGACGGCACGGCGGCCATCAGGTCGACCATGGTGACCAGGGAGCGGCGCAGCTTCCGCGGCGCCACATCCGAGATGAACAGGGCCGTCGCGATGGCCAGGGGAACGGAGATGGTCACCGCGACGGCGGCGATCAGCAGGGTTCCGGTGAGCACGGCCGCGATGCCGAAGTTGTGGGCGTCCGGCTGCCACGCGGCCGTGGTGAGGAACGAGAACTGGGCGACGCGCAGCGCCTGTCCGGCCCTCAGCAGCAGGAAGAGGCCGACCGCCGCCATGATGGCGAGGACGACGACTCCGGTGGCCGTCAGCTGGAAGCGGAAGACCCGGTCACCGAACCCGCGTGCGGCACGGGGCCGCCGGGGCGCCGGGGCACCCGACTCCGGGCTGCCGGACTGCCCTCTACCGGGCTCCGTTCTGTCGGAGTCAGGTCTGTCGGACTCCGAACTGCCGGACTGCCCTCTGTCGGAATCCGGTCTGTCGGACTCCGATGCCTCGGACGCCGCCGTGCCCGGGCCGGGTCCGTCCGCGTCCCGTCCGCCGAGCCCATGGTGCGTGGCCACCACGTGTGGTCCCCCCACTGTGGAAACGAATCTCGTCGCGCGATGACCGGTCGGCCCGCGCGAGGAAAGTCAATGGCCGGATCCTGTCGCCCCAACGCGTCTCGCATGGCCGGTCAATGAACGGTTCATGCCATTTCTGTGCCGCTCTTGTGTGTGTGCCGAGTGCGGCGTCCCGCCTGTCCCGCCTCCGCGTGTCCGACGTGGGCGAGGGCGGGTTGTGGGCACCGCGTACGCTTAGGCGAGCCTAAGCTAAGCGATGCGGGGAAGGGTTCATGTCAGGAGTCGCAAGACGCCGCTTCGGGTGGCTGGTCACCACTCTTCTCCTGTTGTTGCTGGCGGTGCTGCTCAGTCTCGCGGTGGGCAGTCGCCCGGTGGCGCCCTCGGTGGTCTGGGACGCCCTGCTGCACGGCGGCACCAGCGCCGACGCGCAGGTCGTACGGTCGTTGCGAGTGCCGCGTACGGTCATCGGGGTGATGGTCGGGGCCGCGCTCGCCGTTGCCGGAACGGTTCTTCAGGGAATCACCCGGAACTCCATCGCGGAGCCCGGCATCCTGGGCATCAGCCAGGGGGCGTCGATGGGCGTCGTCTGCGCCATCGCCTTCCTCGGGGTGCACAGCCTGACCGGGTACGTCTGGTACGCGTTCGTGGGCGCGGGAGTCGCGGCGGTCCTGATCTACGCCGTCGCCGGCAGCGGACGAGGCGGGGCGTCCCCGGTCAAGTTGGCGCTGGCGGGTGCCGCGATGAACGCGTTCCTCGCCTCGCTGATCTCGGCCGTCCTCACCACCAACGCACGCGCCCTGGACGAGTTCCGGTTCTGGGACGTCGGTTCGATCAGCGGCCGGGACGCCACGATCGCCGGGCAGGTCTGGCCGTTCCTCCTCGCCGGCCTGCTGCTGGTGCTGGCCATGGCACGCGGCCTCGACGCCCTCGCGCTCGGCGACGACATCGCCCGGGGCCTTGGCCGCAACGTCGCGCTGCTGCGAGCGACCGGCGCCCTGGGCGCGACCGTTCTGACCGGCGCCGCGGTCGCGGCGGCCGGTCCCATCGCCTTCATCGGTCTCGCCGTGCCGCACATGGCCCGTGCCCTCGTCGGACCGGGCCACCGCTGGCTGCTGCCGGTGGCCGCGCTGCTCGGGCCGGTGATGCTGCTGCTGGCGGACGTGCTCGGACGGATCGTGGTGCGGCCCGCGGAAGTGCCCGTGGCCGTGATGACCGCGCTGGCCGGTGTGCCGTTCCTGATCGTGCTGGTCCGGCGGAAGGCAGTGGCGGCATGACGCGGCCGGGTCACGGGGAGCGCGCGGCGCACCTGGAGCGGACGGAGCGCGCGGGGCACGGCGGACACGATGCCACCGGCGACAACGGTGGCGGGCCGCCCGGCCGGCCCGCCGGACATGCCGTGCTGCGGGCCGGGCGGGGCAGTTTCCTGGTGCACCGCAGGGCCCTGGTGGTGGGTGCCGTCCTCACCGTGCTGCTCGCGGGTGCCGTGGTGACGTCGCTGTGCGTCGGCGAGTCGTTCGTCGCGCCGAGCGAGGTGGTCCGCGTCCTGCTGGGGCTGCCCAGCCCCGACCGACTGGTGGTCGGCACACTGCGGTTGCCGCGCCTGGTGACCGGGCTGCTGGTGGGCATCGCCTTCGGCCTGTCCGGCGCGCTGATCCAGACCATGGCCCGCAACCCGCTCGCCAGCCCGGACGTCATCGGCGTGACGCACGGCGCGGGTGCGGCGACGGTCGCCGCGATGACGTTCGGCCTCACCTCGTACACCGTTCTGCCGTACGTGTCCGTGGCGGGCGGTCTGCTCGCCGCGCTGCTCGTCTACCTGTTCGCCTGGCGGGGCGGGCTGGCCGCCTCCCGCTTCGTCCTGATCGGCATCGGCATCTCGGTCGCGCTCGGTTCGCTGACCAGGCTGTGGGTGACCAAGGGCGACTATCTGGTCGCCCAGCAGGCCAGGGTCTGGCTCACCGGATCGCTCAACGGCCGCGGTTACGACCAGGCGGCACCGCTCGCCACGGTCCTGGTGCTGCTGGTGCCGTTCCTGCTGTGGGCGGCCCGCGCGCAGCGCGGCTCGGCCTTCGACGACGACACGGCCGTCGCCCTCGGTGTCCGGCTCGGCCGCGTCCGGGTCGGGCTCAGCGTCCTCGGTGTCGTGCTGGCGTCCGTCGCGACCGGTGCGGCGGGGCCTGTCGACTTCGTGGCCCTGCTCGCTCCGCAGATCGCCCGCCGGCTCACCCGTGCCCCGCACATTCCGCTGGTGTGCTCCGCGCTGACGGGCGCGCTGATCGTGGTCGTCGGAGATCTGCTGGCCCGCAGGCTCTTCTCGCCGCTGGAGCTTCCGGTCGGCGTGTTCACCGCCCTGGTGGGCGCCCCCTATCTGATGTGGCTGATCGTCCGTACCCGTAGCAGCCGTTCCGGAGGAACCGCGTGACCGGCAACCATCCCACCGCCCCCGGGACCTCCCGTCTCGCCGCGCGGGGGCTCACCCTCGCCTACGAGGACCGTACGGTCGTCGAGGAGCTGGACCTGGACGTCCCGGACGGCAGGGTCACCGTCATCGTGGGCCCCAACGCCTGCGGCAAGTCCACCCTGTTGCGCGCCCTGGGCCGACTGCTGAAGCCGCGGCGCGGAGCCGTCCTGCTCGACGGAACCGAACTGGCCGGCTTGCCCACCAAGCGGATCGCCCAGGTGATCGGGCTGCTGCCGCAGACCCCGGTGCCGCCGGAGGGGATCACGGTCGGGGACCTGATCGCGCGCGGGCGCCAGCCGCACCAGAAGTGGTGGCAGCAGTGGTCCGAGACGGACGAGGCATCCGTCTCGCAGGCCATGGAACGCACCGGGACCGCCGATCTCGCCGAGCGTCCGGTCGACGAACTGTCGGGCGGGCAGCGCCAACGGGTGTGGATCGCCATGGCACTTGCCCAGGACACCGATCTGCTGCTGCTCGACGAGCCGACGACGTACCTGGACATCGCCCATCAGGTGGAGGTCCTGGACCTGGTGCGCCAGCTCAACCGGGAACGCGGCCGGACGGTGGTGGCGGTGCTGCACGACCTGAACCAGGCCGCGCGCTACGCCGACCATCTGATCGCCATGCGGGCGGGGAGGATCGTCGCTCAGGGGCCGCCCGGCGACATCGTCACCGCCGAGCTGGTCCAGGAGGTGTTCGGGCTCGCGTCGGTCGTCGTGGCGGACCCGGTCACGGGCGGGCCCATGGTGGTGCCCGGCCCTCCGCGGTCGGCGGACGGCACGAGCGCGGGTGAGGACACGAAGGGCGGAGCGACCGTCCCGGCGGCGCGGAATGGAGCCCGGTGACCTGCGAAGAGGCGCTTCGGACATGAGCCGGCAAGGCGGCATGTGACCGGAAGCACACGCTCTGGATGTATCAGGCACACGGGCATCTCATAAGGTAAGCCTTACCTAAAACTCTGCGGGTGCGCCGGGGTCCTGACCCTGGCGCTTCCCGTGTGTCCCCATCCCTCTCACGACCGGAGCGCCCTTCCCATGTCCGCCGGACGCCGCCGCACCGCCGCCGCAGCCCTCACTCTCGCCGCCGCCCTCGCCCTGACGGCCTGCGGTGGATCCTCCGCAGGCGGCGAGGACGCGGGCGGCAAGTCCTCGGCCGAGGCCGGGGCGGGCGGCAAGAAGTCCGTCGCCCAGGGCGGTGAGGAGTTCAAGGACGCGGCGAAGAAGACCGCCGCCATGGGCACCGACGCGGCACCGGGCGAGTGGCCCCGCACCGTCACCCACGCCATGGGCAGCACCGAGTTGAAGGCCCAGCCCAAGCGTGTGGTGGTTCTCGACGTCGGCGAACTCGACAACGTCGTCTCCCTGGGCGTCAAGCCGGTCGGCCTCGCGCCCACCGAGGGATCCCCCGAACTCCCGTCGTACCTGAAGAAGGACGCGGGCAGCCCGAAGAACGTCGGCACGATCAACAACCTCAACCTGGAGGCGATCGCCGCGCTCAAGCCCGACCTCATCCTGGGCAGCCAGCTCCGCGCCGCCGACAAGTACGACGAGCTGTCACAGATCGCGCCGACCGTCTTCTCCCTCCGTCCTGGCTTCACCTGGAAGGAGAACTACCTGCTCAACGCCGCCGCGCTCGACAAGACCGCGCAGGCGAAGCAGAAGCTCGCCGCCTACGAGAAGCGGGCCGGGACCCTCGGCGAGAAGCTCGGTGCCGGCAAGCCGACCGTCTCGATGGTCCGTTACCTGCCCGACGGCGTCATCCGCCTGTACGCCAACGCCTCGTTCATCGGCACGATCCTCAAGGACGTCGGCATCCCCCGGCCGAAGAACCAGGACATCGACGACCTCGCCGCCGAAGTCAGCGCCGAGAACATCGACCAGGCCGACGCCGACTACATCTTCACCGGCGTCTACGGCGACGCGAAGGCGACCGACAAGTCCAAGGCGCAGAGCAACCCGCTCTGGAAGAACCTCGGCGCCGTCAAGGCCGGGCACGCCTACGACGTCCCGGACGAGACCTGGTACCTCGGCCTCGGCGTGACGGCAGCCGAGGAAGTACTCGGCGACCTGGAGTCGCACCTCACCAAGTAATTCCCGGCCGTGAGGGCCGAGGGCGAACGGCGTGTGGCCGGGCCCACCACACTGGTGGGCCCGGCCACACGCCCGGATCGCCGCGGACGGCGTGGCTGCAAGGCCGCGGAGACCGGCAGGGCCGGGGCGATCATGGGCGCGAGACCGCCGCCGGGCGGCCGCCGCGCGCGGTGACGGGCAGGCAATGTGCGTCCTGATACGGGTTTACGTCTTGGCGTGTATCGGCCACAGGGCATGAGGGACGTTCCTCGCCGGGTGCAGGGATAAAGTGCACCTGTGGAACGGATCTTGGTGGTGGGTGTCACCGGCGCGGGCAAATCCACGCTCGCCCATGCCCTGAGCCGTCGACTGGGGTTGCCCTACCACGAGATGGACGCGCTGTACTTCAACGGCCCCGACTGGGCCGTCAACGACAAGCTGACCGAGGACGTTTCACGGCTCACCGCGGAGCCGTGCTGGATCATCGACTCTCTCGGCTGTCCGGAAGTCCGTGACCTGCTGTGGGACCGGGCCGACACCGTGATATGGCTGGACTATCCCAAACGCGTCATCATGCCCCGCGTCCTGCGCCGGTCCTTCCGGCGCACCGTCACACGCGAGGTTCTGTTCGGCGGCAACAGGGAGACCTGGAGGGACTGGCTGAGCCGGGAACACCCGGCCTGGTGGGCGTGGTCCCAACACGGCCCCCGCCGCCGTGAGATCGAGCGCCGTGTCCGTGACTCCCGCTTCGCCCCTCTCGACACCCTCCTCTTCGGGCACCCCAACGACACGGCGGCCTGGCTGGCGTCCGTCCCGCGCGGGAAATGAGGCGTCGCGGGAGTTCCCGTGGCGGGCACCTTCAGGGCGACTCGTTCAGAAGCCGGTCGAGGTGGCTTTCCAGGTCCAGGGCCTCAGTCTCGTGGGTGGCCGGCACCATCTCGTAGGTGCGGAACAGCCAGTGCGCGAGGGTCGGCAGCGGAGCGATGAGGTGGGCGGAGCCGCCCGGCGGACTCAGGAGAATGTGCAGGAGGGCTTCCGGGCCGGTGCCGGTCGGCCACACCCTCACGTCGCCCTCTCCGTCGGCCGCCAGCATCCCTCGGGCGAGCAGCTCGCGTGAGATGACCCAGGACACCGGGCTCGGGGCGAGGCCCTGGAAGAGGAACTCCACCACGAGTGGGTCCTGCGACCTGTAGAGCAGGTGGGTCGGTACGGGGAGCCGTGTGCCCTGGGGCGACACGAGCTCCATGCCGAGCGTGTGGTCTACGCAAGTGATCATGGCTCTGTGTGCGTCCGGTCGACGGAAGGGGCGGCGGTGGCCGCCGAACCTTGGCTCGGGGCGCGGGGGAGGCATTCGGTCCTATGGCCGCCGCTGTCCCTTGAGCGACCCCGAATGCCGCCCCCGCCGTTCTGTGACGCCGGCCCGCAATGGGCCGGGGTGGCTCGGGCTGCGTTGCTTGCCCACTGATGTACGGCAGCCCGAACGGTGGCGGTCCTGGTGACCGCGGTCCTCAGCGGTGTGAGGCGTCGTGGTGCTTCAGGCTGTCCCAGTAGGTGTGTCCGTGGCCGTCGGCCCAGCGGAGCTGGTCGAGAACCCACTGCCGACGGACTTCGTCGATCCGAGCCCGGTCGCCGTCATGCTTGTGGTGCCGGACCCAGTGGCGGCTGCCGTGGTGGTGGTGCCGGTCCTCTTTGTGGTGGTCGGAGGTGCGGACGGCCGAGACGACACCCGACTGGCTGCTGCTCGGGTACGTCGCAGCCGAGGCGGAGCCGCCGGTGGCGAGAAGCCCGGCTGCCGCGACGGCGGTCGAGGCGATCGCGATGACAGCCCCACGAACAGTCCTGCTTGCCATGGTGTTTCCTCTCTTTCCTCGCTCCACGATGCGAACGGGAAAATTGGTGCTTATCTGCCTCACTGGGCACTGAAGACCCTAACCCCGACTTGTTGAACGATGAACTAGTTCTGGCGTGAGGTGCACCACGCGCCGAGGAGCCGTCGCGTCGGAATATTCCTATGGCCCCCGCTGTTTCGAGCCGGTTCCCGGGAGGCGGCAGGGGTCCGCTCCCTTCGGCGCCTTGTGTCACCTGATGGCCATCAACTCGCCGATTTCACGGCCGCGTTGGAACACAGCGCAAAGCAGGGCCCTGCCGTGAGCATGGTCGAACAAGAGGCGGGCGCCTGACGGTCGAAAGACCAGGTCAGGCGCCGTTTTCTGGTGTTTGGAAGAAGCCGGGCCCAGGGATGGCTCGGAGCCTCGTGTCAGACCCGGAGCGGTTCGGGGAGCGTCGGCCCGATTACGGCGGGCCGGGATCCTTCCTGTCCTCCGGGCGGCGCTGTCACCAATCTTCGTCGTCGTCGGCGAGCACCAGGAAGCTGCCCACGACGCCATCGTCACCGAACAGGCTCCCGTGGACGGTGCGGGTCACAACGCCATTGGTGGCGCCGTGGGGACCCACGGTGGCGACCGGAGCGCCGTTGTCACAGGTGAAGCCACGGAAGACCTCGATGGTCCGCCGGCTGTCGTTGAAAACGTTGAAGCTGCTGGAGCCCAGTCCGCTGGCCGTAGTGATGCAGCCCTCGGCGGCAGCGGAGTACACGCGGTCGTTGAAGTAGATCCTTCCCCCTTCCTTGCGGCCGAAGTCGCGTCCGCCGCCCTCGCGGTCGCGGCCCCCGTCCCCCTCTCTGCCGCCGCCGTTCTCGGGAGCCGCGGCAGGGGCGGCCCGTTGGTCAGGCTGCGCTGCCCGTTGGTCAGGCTGGGCGGCTCGTTGGTCAGGCTGGGCCGCCCGGTGGACAGCAGCGGCCGGTTGGTGGACAGACGGGGACGCCTGAGAGGATCCGGAGGTCGCGGCGTAGGTGATACCGGTGGCTGCAAGGACCGCCGCGCCTACGCCGGCAGCGGCCACAGCAAAGGTACGCGTGGGCATGTCACTTCTCTCTGTCTCACGGACGTCGGTCGGGTGACCGACCTGAGATGAACGTAATGACAGCCCCCGTAACTGTCATTTCGGACATGTTCAACGCGTGACAGCATGAGCCCAGCCGGGGGAAAACGCGGCACTCGACGCATACCGACGAAACATCCGTACCTCGCAAGACGCACAGCGTCACGTCGTCCGAGGCAGCTAGCTGTCGGCGACCGGTCCGTCCGACACGCACTGCGCCGCCTCACCCGTCAACTGAACGCTCGCCGCCGGGAGATCCGCTGGCGCTGGCGGCGCCTGGCGCCTGGAAGGAAGCTCAAGAAGAAGGCTGGATCTCTCCCGCGAAGACGACGATCTGATCGATGAGGTTCCGCCGCAGGTGGACGACGTCCGTCCCCGCCAGGCGAGGGCCCTCGTCCGGTGTGGTGAAGACCCACCGGTACCGGGCCCACTCATCCGGCATGTCCACCCCCGAACAGCGGACCATCGTGCCACTTCCTGCCGGGTGGCGCCGGATGTCCAGCACAAAGCGCTCGACGGCCTCGATCCCCTCACTGCGTCCCAACGGTCCCCAAAAGATCACATCCGAGGTCAGGGACTGGGACAGCAGTGCCGTCACATAGCTGTCATCCGAGGCGTTGAAAGCGGAGATGAACGTATCGATCGCGGACTCAGCGGTCTTTTCGTGCATGCACCAGTCATACCAGTTGGTTCGCGCAACGGGACCTTTCACGAGGGTATTTGGGGACAGTCCGCCGACCGGCGTGAGTTCGAGTTGGTGAGGAGCAGCACGCGTTCGCGGTCTGACGGGATCCTTAAAAGTGTGCTCCAGGGTGAGGCCGTGCCCGCGGGTGACGCCGATCAGCCGCCCGTGCTTCCGCTGTCCTCGCTGTACGGAGTACTCCATGCGTTCACCCGTGTTCTGCATACGTCTGTCCATCGCCTGCGGGGCCGCCGTTTCGGTGCTGTCGGGGTGCGGCACTGCCAGTGGCCCGGGCGTCACGGACCAGGTCGTCGTCGCGGGCGAGGGGAAGGAGGCGAACAGGCCGGCCCACTCACCCCGGGCCGTCGTGTCTGCTCCGGCAAGTGCGGCTGCCTCGACCCCGGTGCACGAGGAAACCGTGTCCGCGTCCGCCGGACTGCCCGGCGTGGGGCCGCAGACGTCGGCTTCGATTCCCGAGGGGAGCGAGCAGGTCGTGCTCGTCACCGGGGACGGCATCAACTCTCCGGAGTCGACCGTGGTGTTGTACGACCGCACCGCCTCCGGCTGGCAGGCCGGGACCATCTGGGAGGCGCACAACGCTCTCAAGGGCTGGACCGAGGACCACCACCTCAACGATCTGCGCTCGCCGATCGGGGTGTTCCGCCTCACCGATGCCGGTGGTCTTCTGCCGGACCCGGGGTCCCGGCTTCCGTACAGCCGCTCCAACGCTTTCACCATCGGCGGGACCGGATTCGCGGGTGAGCCGCTGGCAGGCTCCTTCGACTATGTCGTCGCCATCAACTACAACCGCGAGGCGGGCACTTCACCGCTCGATTGGACCCGGCCCCTCGGTGCGGAGAGGGGCGGCGGGATCTGGCTGCACGTGGACCACGGCGGTCCGACCCATGCCTGTGTGAGCCTGGAGAAGGCTCATATGGAAGCGTTGCTGCTCGCGCTGGATCCCGCACGGCACCCCGTGATCGTCATGGGCGACGCGGAGTCCCTGGCCCGCTGAGCGCGCTCCGGTGGCGCCGGGACGAGGGGCCGGTTGCCACCGGACCGCGCGTGCTCAGATGCACGGGAGCTCCGGTCTGCGTCGAGCGGCAAGAGTGAGCAAGGGGCGGCCCGGACGGCGGAAAAGCCCTGCACGGACGCACGGCCGACGCCCGCGGCCGACGCCCGCGGCCGACGAGGGCCGCGTGTCACGCGTTCGTGCGTCGACCAACCTGCACTCGCCATCGGGCACGGCCACAGGGTGGCAGGCAGTTTTCAGGAAGTCGTCAGGATGCGAGATACCGCTCTTTGCATAGAAACCGCAGGTCAGCATGGTTAGAGTCATCGGCGTGTGCGCACATATCCTGGTTGCCGAAGACAATGAGCTGCAGTCCGCACTGATCCGGCGACTCCTGCTGTCGGAGGGTCATGAGGCCGTCGTGGTGCACGACGGCAGGGCCGCCGTCGACGAGGCGCTGAGACGGATCCCGGACCTGATCGTCCTCGACGTGATGCTCCCCGAGCTCGACGGAATCGGCGTCTGCCGCGCTCTGCGGCGCCACCACGACATTCCCGTGCTCATGCTCACCGCTCGGTCCACCGAGGAAGACGTCCTCGCCGGCTTGGACATCGGCGCGGACGACTACATGACCAAGCCCTACAGCCCCCGGGAGCTCCTGGCCAGGATCCGCAGCGTGCTGCGCCGGACGCAGCGCCACGCCGACGGCGGCGACCGTGTGCTGCGCGCCGGTGACATCACGGTGGACCCGCTACGGCACGAGGTCAGGTGCGGGGGCCGGATCGTGCTCTGCACCCCCGGCGAGTTCGAGATCCTGCTCGCCATGGCCGCCGAGCCCGGCCGCGTCTTCTCGCGCCGGCAACTGCTGCAGCACTCCAGCGGCTTCGACCGTGCGTCCACCGAACGGGCCGTGGACGTGCACATCATGAACCTGAGGAAGAAGATCGAACCGAATCCCCGCGAACCGGTGCGTCTGCAGACCGTCTTCGGTGTGGGATACAAGCTCGTCGGCGGCCGTGGTGCTTCCTGAGGTTCCTCTTCATCGCAGCCTGCTCTTCCGGCTGTTGCTCACCTCGGTGGTCATCGCCGTCTGCTCGGTGGCCGCCACCGCCTGGCTCGCCGTGCAGACCACGACCAGGGCCGTGACCGAGGCGCGCGGGCATGTCCTGTCCGAGGACACGGACATCCTCCGGCGCCTGAGCGGATTCGCCGCCACCCACCCCCGCTGGGACGGTGTCCAGGGCATCGTCACCGCACTGTCCCGCACCACGGGCCGCCGTATATCCCTCACGACGACAAGCGGGGTCGTCATCGCGGACTCGGCCTCGCAGGGCGTTCGCCCGTCGACCCAGGCGTCGGCGATCGTGGATCCGCTCCATGTGGACACCTACACCTCGCCCGGGGCGCAGCTCGGCGGCATCGATCCGCGCGCGGTGGGGCCCTACCTGCTGTCCGAAGCCGAGAGAAAACATCTGCGCACCCTCGCCGACAAGCGCCTCGCCTGCCTGCGCAGCCAAGGACTTGACGGTGACATCGAAGAGACTCCGAGCGGCCGTCCCAGTGTGACCAGCGCCGACGAGGTCCCGTGGGAGTGCGCCGACGGCAAACTGAACACCCCAACACCCGGCGAACTGGCGGCGCTGAACGAGCTGAACGAGTTCTTCCAGTCGTGCCTGTGCAGCCCTGACGCGTTCCTCTCGCTACCGGGATCCGAGCGGGACTCCTACGTCCACAGCAAGCGCATCGACGACAAGTACGACGAGAAGGCGCGGAACTGTGCGGACGAGGCGCGTCGCCGACAGCTCGGCCCCCATGTGGCACCGGTCGCCGAGCTGTACCTCGGGGACGTCTCACGCAGCGACCCGCGCTTCGACCTCTCCACCGCCAACAAGATCAAGGTCATCGGCGTCACCGGGCTGATCCTGGCGCTCACCATCGCCATCACCTCTGTGGTCGCCGTACGGCTCGTACGCCCCCTTCGGGTCCTGGCGGCCGCCGCCCAACGCCCCGCCGACCAGCACATCCGGGTGTCGGTCACCACCCGGGACGAGACCGGGTACCTCGCTGCCGCGTTCAACGAGTTCACCGCGCGCCGCGAGCGTCTCGAGGAGCAGCGCAAGGCCATGGTCAGCGACATCGCCCACGAGCTGAGAACGCCCCTCACCAATATCCGCGGGTGGCTTGAGGTCACCCGGGACGGGATCGCGGAGCCCGACCCCGAGCTCATCGCCAGCCTCCACGAGGAAGCCCTTCTGCTGCAACGCGTCGTCGACGACCTCCAGGACCTCGCCGCGGCCGACGCCGGCACGCTCAAGCTGCACCGCGAACTCCTGTCGGCCGGCGCACTCCTCTCCCACGTCGCCGCGGCACACGGAGCACAGGCCGAAGCGTCGGGCATCGCCCTGCTCCATCAGGTGCCCGACGGCGTTCGGCTGGAAGCCGACCCGGTCCGGATGCGCCAGATCGTGGGCAACCTGGTGTCCAACGCCTTCCGCCACACCTCCGCAGGCGGCACGATCACCCTTGCTGCCGAGCAGACCGACGACCACGTCCTGCTCACGGTGCGTGACACCGGAAGCGGCATCGCCCCGGAGGATCTCCCGCACATCTTCGACCGATTCTGGCGGGCGGAGAAGTCACGCAGCCGGCGAACGGGCGGAAGCGGCCTGGGGCTGGCTATCGTGCGGCAACTCGTCACCGCCCACGGCGGCACGGTCACGGCAACGAGTGACCCCGGCGTAGAAACGGTGTTCACGCTGCACCTGCCGCAGCCGCGGCGTGCGGATCGGCACCGGGCGTGAGGGCGCCGCCATCACGCTGTGGCAGGAGCACGCCACACGTCGATGCGAATGCGGCGCCCCACCCGGCCCTCGTCCAGAGGCGGGTGGCGCCGGCCGCGCGGCTGCGTCGGTCAGTCGGCCTGGGTGTCCGGCGTGCCTTGGTGGTATCGCTGCTGCCAGCGACCGTCCTCGCGCGTCCAGATGGAGCTGCGGTGAACCACGCCAACGGCGTCCTCGGTGCGGAACCGAATGTGCGCGACGCCCGGGGCGAGCTCCACGACCCGGTCGAAGGTCACGCCCTGCACCTGGTCCGGGATGCTGTTGAGGACGCGGATCACCTCCTCGCGCTCCCAGTACTTTCCGGTGCGCCCGATCTCATCGAAGTCATGATGGATCAGCTGTTCGAGCCGGCCGACGTCATTGCGCGCCTCGGCACTGAGGAGCGAGGACTCGAGGCGGATGATCTCCTCGCGGAGATCCACCACGGTCTTCGCAGAGTGACCTGTCGCCGTCGGCCCGGACTGAACCGTGCGGAAAAGGCGTTCGGCGGTCTCGCCCAGTGCGTGGGGGTTCAGGCCTGCCTGTTCCAGGGTGGGGATCGGGTCTGCCACTCCCGTGCCGTACGGGGCGTCCGTGCCCAGGAGAAGGTGGGTTTCGCCGAAGGTTTCCTTGAGGTAGCGGAGGGCGGGGGCGGTGTGGACCACCGTGTCGCACCAGACCCGGTCCAGATAGCTGCTCGGGGGGTGGTGGGCGCGGGTGCGGAGGTCGGCGCGGTAGTGCCAGTTGTTGTCCAGGCGGGGCAGGAGCTGGGCGAGGACACCTCCGCCGTGGGCCAGTACCAGGCGCAGGCGTGGATGGCGGTCCAGGGTGCCGGAGGCGGCGAGGCGGGCGTAGGCGAGGGCCGTGTCCAGGGGGGCGCCGACCGAGTTGTGCAGGAACAGGTCCGGGTCGTGCAGGGGACCGCAGTAGGACGGGTGCAGGGACAGCGGGACGTCCAGGGTCTCGCACACCGTGAACAGCGCGTCGAGGCCCGCGCGGTCGAGGGGGCGGCCCGCGACCGGGCCCGTGGTGATCTGCGCGCCCGCGAGACCGAGGCCGGTGATCGCCCGCTCCAGTTCGGCCGCCGCGTCCTCGGGGCGGCCCACGGGCAGGGTCGCGAGGCCGGTCAGCCGGCCGGCCGCCGCCGCGCTGCCCACGTACGCGGCGAGCGCGTCGTTCGCCGCGCGGGCGTACCGCGTCGCCTCCGGTCCCGTACCGAGGGCGTACGCGTGCGGGGTCACGGAGATCACGGCGCGGTCCACGCCCTGCCGGTCCATGCGGGTGAGGGCCGCGGCCGGGTCGGTCAGTTCCGGGTAGTGGGCGGGCAGGCGTTCGCCGGTGGGTGAGAGCAGGTGGCAGTCCTCCGTGGTGCGCAGGCCCGCCGCGAGCGCCGGCGGCCAGTCGCCGGCCAGCAACTGCGAGGGCAGCATGTGGGTGTGGACGTCGACGACGGTCATCCGGCCTCCTTCGACGGGACGCGGCGCGTCCACCCCGTGGCCTCGCCCTCGGCCAGGCGGCGCAGCACCTCCGCGCTGGTCTTGATGCCGTTCCTGAACCACTCCAGGGAGAAGTGCTCCTGCGAGGAGTGCTCCTGCAGGTCGGGCTGGCCGTACGGGACGAGGAGGCAGGGCAGTCCGGCCTGCTCGACGAACGCGCCGAAGACGCCTCCTCCGCCGATGGACGGGATCACCGCCGCTTCCTGGCCCCACACGGCGCCGAGCGCGGCGCGGGCCGTGGTGACGAGCGGGTGGGTGTCGGGGATCGAGGAGGGCGGGCAGTCGGCGAGGACGGTGAACGTGATGTCGTCCCAGCCGTGGTCGTCCAGGTGACGGCGGATCAGTCCGGCGATGCGCGCCGGGCTCTGGCCGGGCATCAGGGCGATGTCGACCTTGGCGGTCGCCCGGGTCGGCACCGCCATCTTCAGGCCCTCGCCGGTGTACCCGGCCTCGATGCCGCAGACGCAGATGCGCGGCGAGAAGAACATCGCGTCCACCGGGTCGGACGTGGTGTAGGCGCGGACGCCCAGGTCCTGGGCCGGGGGGAGGAAGGTGTCGGGAAGGGCCGCCGCCGCGGTCCGGACCGACTCCGGGACCGGTTCGATGCCGTCGTGGAAGCCGTCGACGAGGATGTGTCCGTCCGCGTCGGTCAGGGACGCGAGCGCCCGGGTGAGGCGGTCCGCCGGGTTCGGCAGGATGCCGCCGTAGCTCGCCGAGTGCCACTCCTGGGGGCTGCCCTCGCAGGTGAACTCCAGGTAGAGCGCGCCCCGTACGCCGAGGAAGAGCGCCGGCTGCCACAGGCCCAGCGTGGAGGCGTCGGAGGTGTAGAGGGCGTCGGCGGTGAACCGTTCCGGGTGCTCGGCGATGAAGCGGCGGGTGTTCAGGGAGCCCGTCTCGTCCTCGCCGTCGAGCATCAGGTCGAGCCGCAGCGGCGGCGGAGCGCCGGTGACGTCGGCCCAGACGGCGAGGGCGCACAGATGGGCGAGGAGCTGGCCCTTGCTGTCGCCGACTCCCCTGCCCCACAGCGCCCCCTCGTGGACGATGGGCTCGAACGGCGGGAACGGCCAGTCGGCGGGGTCGCCGGCGGGCACGACGTCGTAGTGGCCGTAGATCAGCAGGTGCGGGGCGTTCTCGGTGGCGTGCTCGCCGAGGGTCGCCCAGACGATGGGGCTCCCGCCGGTCTCCAGGGTCTCGGAGTCGACACCGATCCGCTCGAGGATGTCGGTGAGGAGCGCCGCGCATTCGCGTACGCCCTCACCGGTGACGCTGACGCTGGGCTGCGCGGCGAGTTCGACGAGCCAGGACAGGAATTCGTCGGCGCGTTCGTCGATCCTCCTCCACAGCGCGTCGCGCAGCGCGGTCCCCGTCGGTACCGGGCCCGTCGCGTCGGTGGTGTGCTCAGAAGCCGTCACGGTTGATGTCCTTGTAGAGCAGGTAGGCGGCGGTGCCGGGGCCCGTCGGGTAGAAGTACTGGGGGCAGTACGGAGCCATGTAGATGAAGTCCTCGGTCTCCACCTCCATGATGTCGCCGTCGAGGTGGTACAGCCCGGAGCCCTTCAGCATCCACAGGCCGTGCTCCTCGTCGTGGACCTCGACCTTCGGGAAGACGGCGCCCGGCTCGAAGGACAGCACGCTCATCGAGAAGTCGTAGGGCGCGTCGACGGGCAGCAGTTCGGCGCGGCTGATCCCGGCGACCGAGCCGGGCCGGTACTCCGCGTCGCCGAGCCGTCCGCTGACCGGCTGCGGGGCGGGTACGCCGGGCCAGGGCTGGTGCTCCTGCTTGATCCACAGGAGCCGGGCCGGGGCCGCGGTGTCGTTGCGCAGCTGGAAGCCGGTGCCGGTGGGCAGGAACGCGAACCCCTGGTCGGCGAGGTCGTGCTTGGCGTCGCCGGCCAGGACGTGCGGCGTGCCGTCGAGGCCGAGCAGGAAGTGCTCGTGCTCGGCGCCGGTGGCGGCCGAGGTGCCGCCGCCGGGCTCGATCTCCAGCAGGTACCAGCCGAACCGGGCGCGGTGCAGCCGCGGCGTGGCCAGCTTCTTCACGATCACTCCGTCGAAGCCGGGCAGCCGGCTCGGGAACTGGTTGGCGGGGGTGAGCAGGTGGTACGCGTCGGTGCGGCGCCCCCGGGAGACGGACACCGTGGTCGGCGGGGCGTAGGGGCGGTCGGGGGCGGTGGTCATGTGATCTCTCTCCTGGCTGTCGTGGTCTGAGGTGCGTGCGGTCAGGTGGTCTGGAGGACCGGGGCCGCGGGCCGCGGCTCCTCCGCGTGCGGGACATCGGGCGTGCGGGCGAGGAAGCGGCCGCCACCCGCGAGGCCCGGTACGGGGCGCCCGTCGCGTACGGCGATCCGTCCGCCGGCGAGGACGGCGCGGGGCGCGCCGATGACCTCGATGCCCTCGTACGGCAGGTGGTCGACGGCCGAGTGGTGGTCGGCGACCGTGAGGGTGCGGCGGCGCTCCGGGTCGAAGACGAGCAGATCGGCGTCGGCGCCGGGGGCGATCAGGCCCTTGCGGGGCAGCAGCCCGAACATGCGGGCCGGGGCCGTGGACACGGCGTCGGCCCAGCGGCGCGGGGTGATGCGACCGGTGCGGACCCCGAAGTGGTGGAGCAGCATGATGCGCTGCTCGATGCCGGGGAGGCCGTTGAGGATGCAGTCGAACCGCGGCTCCATGATCTTCTGGTCGGCGATCCGGAACGCGCAGTGGTCGCTGGAGACCATGGCGAGGCTGCCGTCGGCGAGCGCCTGCCACAGCACCTCCTGGTCGGCGGCCCGGCGCAGCGGCGGTGAGCACACGGCCTGCGCCGCGGTGGCGAGGTCGCCCTCCAGGGCATGCTCGTCGAGGACGAGGTAGTGCGGGCACGTCTCACCGTGTACGTCCCAGCCCGCCGCGCGGGACCTGCGGATCGGGTCGAGTGCGGTGGCGCCGGACACATGGACGATGTAGACGCGGGCGCCTGCGACCCGGGCCAGGTGCGCGATCCGGTTGACGGCCTCGGCCTCCAGCAGGTCGGGGCGGGTGTGCGAGTGGTGGTGCGGCGCGGTCTCGCCGCGGTCGATCGCCTGCGCGGAAAGCAGGTCGATCGCGTCGCCGTTCTCCGCATGCACCAGCACGGTGATGCCGAGCGGGGCCGCGCACTGCAGGATCCGCAGCAGTCCGCGGTCGTCCGTCATCCGGCGGCCCCGGTAGGCCATGTACACCTTGATGCTGGTGACGCCCTCGGCGACCAGGCGGGGCAGCTCGGCCAGTTCGTCCTCGCCGGGCTGGACGAGCACCATGTGGACGCCGACGTCCGCCACGGGCCGCTGGGCGAGCATGCGGGCCTGCCAGGCGTGCAGCGCGGCGAGCGGTGACTCGCCGGGCTCCGGGTAGCAGAAGTCGACGATCGACGTGGTGCCCCCGGCGAGCGCGGCGACGGTCCCCCGGTGGAAGTCGTCGCAGGTGCGGTGACCGCGGATCAGGGTGTCCAGGTGGGTGTGCGGGTCGATGCCGCCGGGCAGCACCCAGCAGCCGCCCGCGTCGATCGTCTCGTCCGCGTCGGCGTGGCGCAGCACTCCCGGGCTCGCGACTGCCGTGATGACCCCGTTCTCGACGAGGACGTCCGCCGCTTCGTCGGTGTCGGGGCCGATGACGGTGCCTCCGCTGACCAGCACCCGGCCGGCCACCGGGGGAGTCGTATCGGACGCGGCGTAGTGCGGTGCCGTCCCCTGGGTGAAGTCAGGCACCGAGGTTCACCCAGACCGTCTTCGGCAGCGTGTACTGCTCCATCGCGTGCAGGGACTTGTCACGACCGGTGCCGGACTGCCGGAAGCCGCCGAAGGGGACGGTCACGTCGGAGTGGTTGTAGCAGTTCACCCAGACCGTTCCGGCGCGCAGTGCGCGGGAGACCCGGTGCGCGGTGGTGACGTCACGGGTCCAGACGGCGGCGGCGAGCCCGTACTGGGAATCGTTGGCGATCCGTACGGCGTCGTCGGCGTCCTTCGCGGTGATCAAGGACAGCACGGGGCCGAAGATCTCCTCCTGGGCGACGCGCATGTCGTTGGTGACGTCGGCGAGGACCGTGGGCTCCAGGTAGCAGCCGCCGGAGTCCGGGCGTCCACGCTCGCCGCCGGTGGCGACGCGTGCGCCTTCCTCACGGCCGATGCCGACGTAGCCGAGGACGCGGGAGAGCTGGGCCTCGTCGACGAGCGCGCCCATCCTCACCGCCGGGTCGAGGGGGTCGCCGGGCCGCCAGGCGCCCGCGGCCTCGATGAGCCGCTCGGTGAACTCCTCGCGCACGGACTCCTGCACGATGACGCGGGAGCCGGCGCTGCACATCTCGCCCTGGTTGACGAAGGCGCCGAGCGCGGCACCCTCGGCCGCGGCGGTGAGGTCGGGCGCGTCCTCCAGGACGATGTTGGGGGACTTGCCGCCGCACTCCAGCGACACGCTCTTCATGTTCGACTGTGCCGCGTACTCCAGGAAGAACTTGCCGACCTGGGTGGAGCCGGTGAAGGCGACCTTGTCGACGTCCGGGTGCAGACCGAGGGCGCGGCCGACGGACTCTCCGAGGCCGGTGACGACGTTGAACACACCCTCGGGGACGCCCGCCTCCGCGGCCAGCGCGGCGAGTGCGAGGACGACGTGCGGGGCCTGCTCGGCGGGCTTCACGACGAGGGAGTTGCCGGTGGCGAGGGCGGGGGCGATCTTCCACATCGGCATGCCGATCGGGAAGTTCCACGGCACGACGGCGGCGACGACGCCGAGGGGTTCGCGGGTGACGAGGGCGAGCGCGCTGTCCGCGGTCGGCGCGACCTCGCCGTAGACCTTGTCGATGGCCTCGGCGAACCAGCGCAGCACGTCGGCCGCGTGGTCGGCCTCACCGAGCGTGGAGCCGATCGGCTTGCCGCTGTCGAGGGTCATGACCAGCGCGAGGCGCTCGCGGTCGCGGCGGATCAGTTCGGCGAACCGCAGCAGCACCGCGCGGCGGGCGATCGGCGCCATCCGCGACCAGACGCCGGACTCGAAGGAGCGGCGGGCGGCGGCGACGGCCCGGTCGACGTCCACCGGGCCCATGGCGGGGCTGGAGGCGACGGTGCGGCCGTCGACGGGCGAGACGGTGTCGAGGCGTTCGCCGGAGGCGGCGTCGGTGTGGGCGCCGTCGATGAACGCGCGCTCCTCCCAGCGCAGTTGCTCGGCCCGCTGGTGCCATTCCTGGGCGGTGACGGTCATGGGGTGCTCCTCTTGCGAAGGGTCGTCTGGGTCGTGGGGTGATGCGGATGGCCCGGCTCGGTTCCGGGCCGGTCCGGCTCAGTCGCGGCGCAGCCAGATCTCCGGCTGGCGCTCGGACGCGGGTTCTCCGGTGGCGATGTCGGCCCACAGGGCCTCGGCCGCCGTCTTGTCGTCGCGCAGGTCGACAAGGACGCGGCCGTCCCTCATCACGAGCCGGGGCCGGCCGAGGGCGCGCAGATCGGCGAGCGGGTCGCCGTCGACGACGAGGACGTCGGCGCGGTAGCCGGGCTCCAGGCTGCCGAGGTCGTCCTGCTCGCCGAGCGCGGTGGCGCTGCCGAGGGTCGCGGCGCGCAGCGCGTCCGCGGCGCTCAGTCCGGCTTCCGTCAGTGCCTCCAGCTCGCGGATCAGGACGTCGCGGGCGGGGATCCAGTGGATCGGGTCGCTGCCCGCGGCGATCGTGACGCCGGCCTCGATGGCGTTCCGGACCGACTGCTCGTGGACGGCGCCGATCCGCTCCTCGTACACGGCCGCCTGGTCCTCGGTGATCGTCTTGCCGACGTTGAGGTGGGTCGTGGTGCGGAACGCCCACAGGGTGGGGACGTAGACGGTGCCCTGCGCGGCCATCCGGGCGGCGAGGGGCGCGTCGATCGCCAGGCCGTGGTCGACGACGTCGACGCCGGCGGCGACGGCGGCGCGGGCCGCGTCGATGCCCTCGCAGTGACAGCCGACACGGGCCCCGAGGAGATGGGCCTCGCTGACGGCCGTCGCGATCTCCTCGTCGTTGAGGTACCGCAGGCACAGCGTCCAGTCGGAGTCGGCGGTGGTGTGGCTGAGGACGAGCTTGATGAAGTCGGCGCCCGCCAGCCGCTCCAACCGGACGGCGCGGCGTACGGCGTCCGGACCGTCGGCGAAGACGTTGCGCCAGTCGACGGGAGCGCCGCTGCCGACGACGTTCGGCCCGGCCGTGAAGGCACGCGGGCCCAGCACCCGGCCCGCGGCGAGCTCGGCGCGCAGCGCGTGGATGCCGCGGTGCTTGCAGCCGGGGTCGCGGACGGTGGTGATACCGGACTCGATGAACCGGCGGGCGGTGATGACGCCGTCGACGACGCTGCGCGTGATGAGGCCGGCGTCCGCCTCGACGCCGGACCGGCTCATCAGGTGGGCGTGCGCGTCGACGAGGCCGGGCAGGATGTGCCCGCCGTCGGTGTCCACGATCTCGGCGTCCGTCTCGTGCGGTACGGCGTCACGGCCGACGACCTCGGTGACGCGCCCGTCCTCGACGACAACGGCGGCGCCCTCGCGCCAGGTGCCGTGGCGCACATCGAGGACGGGACCGCCGTGGACGAGGGTGGTGGTGCTCATCGGATCGACTCCTGGGGTGTGCGGTGGGTGAGCAGAGCGCCGGTGAGGGCGAGCGCGGCGGGCAGTCCGGCGACCACCGGGACGCCGAGTTCGGCTTCGAGGGCCGGGGCGAGGGCGCCGACGACGGAGCCGATCAGGACGAGGCTGTCGGCGGCGTCCCGGTCCCGTGCGGTGCGCCCGGCCCGCGCGTACTGGTCGAGCAGCGCCTCCGGGTCGCGTACGGCGGCGGCGGTGTCCGTCGCCATCGGCACGATCGATGCGAGCCGCGCGTCGAGCCCGTACCGGTGCACGAGGCTCCGCACCAGCGGCACGGAGCGCGGTGAGAACACCGGTACGGAGAACCGGCCGCCGTACAGGCAGGCCTGGAGCATGGCGGCCTCGGCGATGCCGACGACGGGCACCGGCAGCAGCGCGCGGACCTCGGCGAGGCCGGGGTCGTGGCCGCAGGCGATGACCACCGCGTCCCGCCCGGCCGCGAGCCGAGGTGCCTCCCGGAGGGTCAGCGCGGCGGCGAGTGCGATGTCGTCGCCGGTGTCGACCCCCGCCGGACCGCCCGGCAGCGACCGCACGTCGACGTCGATGCCCGGACCTGCCCAGAGCTCGGCGCCGGAGCGGATACGGCCCGTGGCCACGGCGGAGCTGTTGGGGTTCAGGACGAGGACGGAGCGCCGGGTGCCGCGGGCAGGGGCCGTCGTCGCCGCGACGCCGGGGCGTGCGCCGGCCGTCACGGCGACCGGACCCGAGCTCTCGGAACCCTCGCACGCCGTCACGGCGCCGCTCCCGTCGCCGCCGATGCCGCCGCGGGCGTCGTCGCGCCCAGGCACGCCGTCGAGATCTCGTCCGCGGCCGGGCGGTCGAGTTCGCCGACGACGGCGCCGCGGGACATCACGAGGACGCGGTCGCAGATCTGGGCCAGTTCCTCGTGGTCGGAGCCGACGACGAGGACGCCGAGGCCCTCCTCGGTGAGCGCGGTGACGGTGTCGAGCAGGGCACGGCGGGCGCCCACGTCGACGCCCTGCGTCGGCTCGTGCAGCACCAGGCAGCGCAGCCCGGGCCGCTGGAGCCACTTCGCGAGGAGCACCTTCTGCTGGTTGCCGCCGCTCAGGGTGCCGAGCGGCCGGTCGGGTTCGGTGCGGGGCCGTACGTCGTAGCGTTCCATCGCGTCCTGGACGGTGCGGCGCTCGGCGGTCCGGTCGACGAAGCCGCGGCGGGTGTGGCGGCGCAGGCTGACCAGGGTGAGGTTCTCGCGGATGCCGAAGCTCTGCACGCCGCTGTGCTGTTTGCGGTCGGCCGGCAGGACGGCGAGTCCGGCGGCGAGCGCGGCCGAGGGGCGCCAGGCCCGCAGGGTGCGCGCGCCGACGGTGAGGGTGCCCGCGGTGCGGTCGGAGCCGAGGAGCAGAGTGGGCAGGGCGTCGTGGCCGGCGCCCGCGCGCCCGGTGACCCCGACGATCTCGCCCGCGTGCACGGTCAGGTCGATGGGGCTGCCGGTGCGGCCACGAAGTCCCTCGGCGCGCAGGACGGGCGCGCCGGGTTCGGTGCGCGCGGTCCGGGCGGCTGCCGCCTGGGGCGCGGATCCGATGATGGCGGCGGCGAGTTCACCGGGTCCTGCGATGTCGCCCGCCTCGTGCTCGGACACCAGGTGCCCGTCGCGCAGCACGACCACGCGGTCCGCGATCATGCCGACCTCTTCGAGACGGTGGGTGCAGAAGGCGACGGCGGTGCCGCGGGCGGTGACCCGGCGGATCGCGTCGAACAGGCTGGTGCGCTCGCGTTCGGTGAGGTTGGCCGTCGGCTCGTCGAGGACCAGCAGCTTGGAGTGGCGCCGGCCGCGCGCGTACAGGGCACGGGCGATGGCGAGGACCGCCCGCTCGCCCTGCGGCAGCCGGTGCACGGGGGCCGCGGGGTCGATGTCCATGCCGAGGCCGTCCAGCAACTCCTTGACCTGCCTCGCCTGTTCCCGCCAGCGCACGAGTCCGGCGCGGGAGGTGACGAGCGCGCCGACGCACACGTTCTCGGCGACGCTGAGGGTCTGGGCGAGGGCCAGATCCTGGTGGACGAAGGCGAAGCCCAGGTCGGTGGAGGAGGTCGGGGTGAGCGGCAGCCGGTGCTCGGTGCCGTCGACGACGAGACGGCCACCGGCGTCGGGGGCGTGGAAGCCCGAGAGGATCTTGAACAGGGTGGACTTGCCGGCTCCGTTCTCGCCGAGGACCGCGGTGGTGCGGCCGGCCGGGAAGTCGAGGGAGACCGAGTGCAGGACGCGGGTCGGGCCGAAGGTCTTGCTGATGCTCTCCAGCCTGATGCCGCGGTGCTGCGCACGGGACCCGGCGTCGTCGGGCCGTCCGTCGCCCTGTTCCGTGAGGGTGCCGGGCGCGGTCATCGCGTCTTCCACAGGGCGGTGAAGCCACCGCGGTAGTCGGCGCCGTCGAACAGGGCGTCCTCGTCGGCGAGGTCCTTGCCCTTCAGGTTGTCCTTGACGAACAGCTTCAGCGGGACGACGGTCGTGGCCGCCTTCTGCCCGGCGATCGCGCGCAGGCTGCGGTCCATCATCGCCCAGCCCAGCCAGGAGTTGTTGTTGCCCACGTCGGCGCTCTGGACGCGGCCGTTGCGGACGAACTCCAGGTTGGCGGTGACCGCGTTGATGCTGGAGGCCTGCACCTCGGGCCGGTTCGCGGCCTCGATCGCGGGCACCGTGAACTGGGCGATGCCGTCGATCGCCGGGAACACCCAGTTCAGCTTGCGGTTGCGCATCAGCGTCGAGGAGGTGACCCGTTCGGCGCCCTGCTTGAAGTCGGCCTGGTTGAGATCGTCGATGGAGAGGCTGCAGCCACTGCGGCAGAACTCCTTGAAACCGTCCTGGAGGCCCTTCTTCAGCGCCGTGAACGTCGCGACCGAGGGCAGGTGCTGGTACGAGGCGTGCACCGGGCCGTCGGTCGCGGTGACCGCGTGGGCGGCGAGGATGCGGCCGGAGTCGTAGAAGTCGACGCTCACGGCACCGGCGGCGCCCTCCTCCAGCGGCGCGTTGGCGTCCACGTTGAACGCGGAGATCACCGGCACCTTGGCCTGCTGCGCGGCGCGGACGGCGCCGCTGACCTCGCTGAGGTTGATGCCGAAGGCGACCACGGCGGCGGCGTCGGTCGCGAGCGCCTGCTCGACACCCTTGCCCGCGTTGCTGGTGGAGCCCTTGGAGTCGAAGACGCGGACCTTCACTCCGGCCTGGCGGCCGGCCTCCGTCATCCCGTTCAGGACGGCGCGGACGTACGGGATGCTGTTGTCGAGGGTGACCACCCAGATCGTCCTGCCGCGGGCCGCGGTGATGTCGAAGGCGTCGCCGGGCTTGCTGAACACGGTGGGGCCGGAGGCCTTGTCGACCAGGGCCTGCGCGCTTTCCCGGGCGGCGGCGACGGTCTTGCTGTCTGCGGCCTTCTCGGTGGTGCCCTGGGCGGCGCTGCACGCGGAGAGCGGCACGATCAGCGCGGCGGCGAGGAGTGCGGCACCGGCGGCTCTGCTCCGGGGGAGGCTGTGGATTCGCACGAGGGTTCCTTTCGGCGTTCGGGTGGAGTCGTGGGCGTGCGCTTCGCCTGCGCACGGGCGGTGCGGGGCCGTTCGGGCCGGGGGAAGTGCCAGGCGGTGGCAGGGGGCGTACGTGGCGTCCCAGCCGGTGAGCGACGTACCGGGGATGGCGTGCGCGCTGCCTCAGACGCGGGTGCGGCGGCGGGCGACGACGTGGGCGAAGGTGACGGCGAGTACCAGCGCCCCGCCGTTGAAGACGTTCTCCAGCCAGCCCGCCCCGCCGAGGAGCTGGAGTCCGGTAACGCCGGTGACCAGCAGGTACACGGCGATGACGGTGCCCCAGGCGTTGAACCGGCCGGGGCGGACGACAGTGGCGCCGAGGAACACGGCGGCGGCACCCGGCAGCAGGAACGACGAGCCGAGGTTCGGGTCGGCGCTGCCCAGCCGGCCGAAGCTGATCATCCCGGCGACACCGCAGAACAGGGCGCTGGCGATGAGCGCGCCGGTGCGCAGCCGGTCCACGGGAAGGCCGCTGAGCCGGGCCACCTCGCGGCCCTCACCGGTGAAGTACAGGTAGCGGCCGAGCGGGGTGTGCTCCAGGATCAGCCAGACCACGACGGCGACGGCGAAGCTGAACCACACCGGGTAGGGCAGACCGAGGAGTTTCCCGGTCGTCAGGTTGGTCAGCAGCTCGGGCGGACCCGCGATGACCTGGGACTGACTGACCGCGAGCGTCAGACCGATGATCACGGTGCTGGAGCCGAGCGTGGTCACCATCGAGCTGATGCCGAAGCCGACCACGAACAGCGCGTTGAGCGCTCCCCACAGCAGACAGCTGACCAGCACGACCGGTACGGCGGCCGCGAACGGCCACTCCTGCTGCTTCGTCAGGACGGCGGTGAGCGTCGACGCCCAGACGATGACGGCGCCGAAGGACAGGTCGAACTCACCGGCGGCGAAGGGCAGGGTGAGACCCAGCACGGCCACGATCAGCACCGCCTGCGTGGAGGTGATCACGCGGAACGTGTCCATGGTGGGGAACGTGTCGGGGGCGAGCACCGAGTAGACGGCCACCAGGGCCACGAGGACCAGCAGGACCGCGTACCGCTGGAAGAGGTCCACGGCGCCGCCGGACGCGCGCCGGACCTCGGTGCTCTTCGTGCGGCCCGGCGGGGCGGCGGCCGCCGTGGAACCGGCCCGGCTCTGGGCTTCCTTACGGCTGGGAGGGACTTCCGCGTGCGGGGACGGGGTCTGCGGGGCGTCGGTTTGCATCGCTACCACCTCGGGCGGGTGAAGGCCTGTCGCAGGGGCGAGGAGGGCACTGGGGCGGAGGGTCGAAGGGCCGTACGGGTCGGCGGGCCGTACGAGCACGGCGCGAGAAGCCGTGCGGGGTGAGGCACGGAGGGCCGTGCGGGGCACTTGGGCGAGATCGGGTGCCGCGGGCGCCCGGGCGTCACCGGCCGGGGCGCGGTCCGACGTCGGTGGCGTCGGACCGCGGTCCCTGGACGGTCCCGGACGGACGCGGACCGGTCGGGCCCGGGTCCGTCCGGGACCCGGTGACGGGCGGCGCTTCCAGCGCCACGGTCACCGAGCGGGTGAGCCCGGCCGCGTCGGCGGTCAGCGTCGCCGAGGTGACGCCCGGGCCGAGTGGCGGGCCGAGCGGCCGGGACAGCACGTACCCGAAGGGGTCGCCGGCGAGTCCCGCCGCCCACGCGAGGTCGTCGCGGACGTCGTCGGCGGTGAGGACACCGCTCGCGACGCGATCGCCGGCCGCGCTCACGCTCCACGACACCGTGCCGGGCTCCCGGTCCCGTGCCGCCTCGGCGGGCATGTCGCCGGGGACGACCAGCAGCACGCCGGCGTTGGCGGCGACCAGGTCGGCGGGGCTGGGACCCTCCCCGTAGACCTGGCGGCGCAGCTCCCAGCACAGGGCGAGCGGCGGCAGCAGGCCGTGGGAACCGGGTGCGAGGCGCAGCAGCAGCCGCGCCCGCAGCACCACGGCGTCCGGTCGCTCGACGAGGACACGGCCACCGGGGTGCACCATGCCCGCCGTGACATGGGCGAGCGAGCGCTCACCGCCGGGTGCGGGGTCGGCGATGACGGCCCAGCGCGGGCCGTCGTCGGCGGTGCGGTCCAGCAGGGCCGCACGGATGCGTTCGGCCTCGGCGCCGTCCACCTCCGGGAAGGCGAGGTGGAGCGGGGCCATCGGCTCACCCGACTCCATGGCCCGCGCCAACAGCGCGGCCAGCCGCCGTACTTCACGTACCGGCAGCGGCCTGCTGTCCGCACGGCCCTGGAGACCGGCTTGCGTCATCGCTCTCGTCACGCCCCACAGGCTGCCGCGCGGCCCGTTAACGGCGGCGAAACCAGCACGGGGAACCCTCCGTTTCGCCGCGCCCGGGGCAGGTGCCGTCCCTGGAAGGGGATGCAATTTCGGCCACTGACCACGTAGATTCCATCCTTCAGCACCTGCTTTTCCGCCACGCCGGACCGCACTGAGCCGTCGGCGCGGCCCGGCACGACGAGACAAAGGCGGTACGGATGACCCGGGAGAACGTCCATCTCATCCGGCGCAAGATCCAGCTGCCTCCCCTCCCCGACCGCGCCGTCGCCCGCCCCCGTCTCACCGCCCTGCTCGACCACGCGCTGCGCCGGCACCAGACGGTGCAGATCCTCGGAATGGCCGGTTCCGGAAAGACGACGGCGGTGCGCCAGTACCTCGCGGCGACCGGCCGACGCGTCGCCTGGCTGTCCCTCGACGACACGGATTGCGCGTCCGGCCGCCTGCTGACCTATCTGGAGGCGGCGCTGGCCTCGGCCGTTCCGGAGGTCGCGGGGACGGTCGCCTCGGCCCTGGCGGCGGGCATTCCGCACGCGGAGACCGCGGGGCTGCTGGCCGAGGCGACGGACCAGGCGGCCTTGGCGAAGGGAACCTCGGACTCCTGGCGGAACGGCACCGGAACCGGCGCCACCGACTCCGTTGCGAACGGCGACGATGACGCCGACGCCGAACTGGTGCTCGTCCTCGACGAGGTGGAGCGGCTCAGCGGCTCCACCGCGGCCCTCGCCGTCCTCGACGGCCTGCTCCGGTACGCACCCGAGGGCCTGCGGTTCCTGCTCGTCAGCCGGCGTGCCGTGCGCCTCGGTCAGGCACCGGTACCGCGTACCGGGCCGGGCGGGCCGCCCGCCGTGATCGGCGAGGCCGAGCTCGCGCTCACCCGCGCCGAGGCCGACCAGGTCGTCGCAGGGCTGCCGGGCCCGTCCCGCGACGTGGAACAGCTGCTGCGGGTGACCCGGGGCTGGGTGACGGGGGTGTGCTTCCTCGCCGAGACGCCGGCCGCGGACGACGACGCCTGGCCGTCACTCGACACGGAGCCGCTGTCCGCGTACATATCGCAGCAGCTCTTGGACGGGTTGACGGAGGAACAGCGGGTTTTCCTCATCGGCACATCGGTGCTGGACGTGGTGACCGTGCCGCGCGCCGAGGCACTCGGCTTCCCCGACGCGGCCCGCACCCTCACCGCCCTGCGCGCCCACCAACTGCCCGCCATCTGGGAGGCCCGTCCGCTCGCGATGCGGCTGCACCTGTGCTTCCGCGACTGCCTGGTGCAGCAGCTCGACGAGTACGGCGCCGGCCGCGCCCGTACCGCCCGGCTCGCCGCGGCCGAACTGCTCGGCGCGGAAGGCCGGCACGAGGAGGCCGCCGAGGCCTTCCTCAGCCTCGGCGACACCGCGGCGGCGCTGCCGCACGCCGTCCAGGCGATCGAGGACGTCATCGAGCGCGGCGACCACGAGGTCGCCGAGCGCTGGCTGGACCAGCTCGCCTACGCGGACTCCGCGAGCAGCTCCCCGCTGACCACAGCCGAACTGATGCTGGCCGTGGGCCGCGAGGACTACCGGCGCGGGGTGCGCATCGCCGACCAGCTGCACCAGCTCGGCGAGCGCGACGCGATCGCCTCCCGGTCCACCCGGGCCGCCGCGATGATGGCGTGGTCGTACTACCACGCGTGCCGCGTCGACGACCTGGAACGGATGCTGCGGCTCGCCCCGCCCGGCGACGACATCGAGGCCGTGCACTACCTCGCGAGCCTGGTGGACTCCCGGGACCGCGGCCGGACCCCGCCGAGCGCGGTCGGTGTGCCCGCCGAGGGCCTGATCGCCCGCGCCCACTACTGGCGCGGCCGCCTGAACGACGTCCTCGCCAGCACCGACAGCCGCTGGGCGGGCGTGGTCTCCGGCCCTTGGCGGATCGCCGCGCTGCGGGCGCTGGGCCGTCTCGGGGAGGCCGACCGGCTGCTGCGCGCGACCGTCGAACGCGGCGTGGTGACGGCCGGGCTGAGCGCGGTCGTCGGCGTGGAGCTGTCCGCCGAACTGGGCCAGGAGGAGCGGGCCCGCGCCTTCCTCACCGAGGGCCGCGAAATCGCCCGCCGCAACGGCAGCCTGGTATGGGACATGTTCTCGATGCTCGCCGAGGCGAAGCTCGAACTGTGGCTGTGCCGCAACCCGCACCGGGCCCGCCGGGTCCTGGAGGACCTGGAGGCCCTTCCCTACGCGCGCAGCTACCAGTCCACCGGTGAACAACTCGACGCGCTCCACGGTTTCGCCCTGCTCGGCTGCGGCACGCCCGCCGACGACGCGGAGGCCCTCCTCCGGCTGCGCCGGGCGGTCGTCTCGATGCACGAGGCCGACCGCATCCTGGAACTGTGCGCCGCCGCGGTGTACCTGGCGGAGGCCGAGTGGCGGGCGGGCGACCCCGACGCCGCCGACCGCGCCGCCGACCTGGCGCTCGCCACGGCCTACCGGCTGGGCACCCGGCACGCCCTGCTCGGCGCGCTGCGCGCGTTCCCCGGCGTGCTCTCCCGCCGCCTGGACGGGCTCACCGACACCGACTCCTCCTGGCACAGCCTCGGCCGCCCCCTCCTCTCCACGTCCGCACGGCCCCAGCCCGCGGAGGCACGGGAGCCGCTGCCGGCCGCCGAGAGGACGTCCGCCGCGGTGGAGTTCCACGACCTCGGACCCACCCGCCTCCTCGTCAACGGCGAGCTGCGCCGACCCCGTATCGCCAAGTCGTACGAGCTGATGGGCCTGCTCCTCGCCGCGCCCGAGCGCACAGTGACCCGGACGGCCGCGCTCGACGCGCTCTTCGACAGCCGGTCCGACAACTCCGCGCGCGCCTACCTCCGCCAGGCCGTCCACCATCTGCGTCTCGTCCTGCCCGACGAGGAGGCGCTGCGGCTGGAGGACGGCACGATCTCGCTGGCCGGTGCGGTCCAGGTCACCACGTACACCGACGAGTTCACCGGCTGGGTCGCTACGGCGGCCGAGTGCGGGGGCGATCAGCGCCTGACCCGTCTCACGTCCGCGCTGGCCGTGGCCGCGCACGGACCGTACCTGCCGCGTGCCACGTCGGCGTGGGCGGAGAAACGGCGGGCGGAACTGGCCCGGCTCGTCCTCGACGTCACCACCGACGCGGCGGAACTCGCCTGGCGGCTCGACAAACCGCAGACAGCGCTGGCCCTGGCCGAGCAGGCCCTGGAGGGCGATCCCTACCGGGAGTCGATGTGGCGGTTGCTCATGCGGATCGCGGGGGCGCTGGGGCAGTACGACGAGGTCATCAACCACTACCGTCGATGCGGACTCGCGCTGGAGGAGGTCAGCGCGAGCCCTTCCTCAGCGACGCGCCGGTTGCTGGCGGAGCTTCGGCACGGGTGAGACCAGTGGTGCGTCGTTACGCTGGGTGATCTCGCCTGGTGGGCTCCGGCAAGGCAGTTACCTCCTGTACCTCCCGCACTGGCTCCTCGAACGCCGCCGCCGGGCCGGGCAGGCCCTCGTCCCGGTGGTCGCCACCGCCTACCTGCTCGGCGTCTCCACCCGCAGGGTCAAGAAGCTTGCCGAATGAGCGAAGTGCTTGACCCTCACGTGGCGTCATGCCGCATTGTCGGTGGCGTGGAGGAGCGCCTGACCGTGGGACGTGTGGCCGAGCTGGCCGGCGTGAGTGTCCGCACGCTGCATCACTACGACGAGATCGGCCTCGTGCAGCCGTCCGCGCGGACCGCGGCCGGGTACCGGGCCTACTCGGCGGGTGACGTGGAGCGACTGCGGGAGGTGCTCGCCTACCGGCGGCTGGGCTTCGGATTGCGCGAGATCGCGGATCTGGTCGGCGACCCCGCCACCGACGCGGTCGCGCACCTGCACCGGCTGCGCGGCCTGCTGCTGGAACAGCGCGACCGCGCCGCTGCCATGGTGACGGCCATAGACAGGGAACTGGAGGCACGGACCATGGGCATCAGGACGACGCCGGAGGAGCAACTGAAGGTGCTCGGCGCCCAGTTGTACGAAACCATCGGGTCCGCCTACCCAGCGACGCGGCGCACCGAGCCGCGGATCGCCGCGAGGATCTGGGATGCGCTCGGGGACGCACGGACGGTACTGAACGTCGGGGCCGGCACCGGCTCCTACGAGCCCCCCGACCGCGACGTCACGGCGGTGGAACCGTCGGCGGTCATGCGGGCACAGCGTCCCGCGGGCGCGGCGCCGTGCGTGGCCGCCAGTGCGGAGAGCCTCCCGTTCGAGGACCAGTCCTTCGACGCCGCGATGGCCTTCAGCACCGTTCATCACTGGCACGACCCGATCGCCGGGCTGCGCGAGATGCGGCGCGTGGCCCGCCGTGTGGTGGTGTTCACGTAGACAACCGCCCGGTTCCGGGTCCGCGCGTCCTCGCGACGCACCGACACGAACGCCCGATGCTCACCGAGCCGCGACGACTGAGAGTTCAACCCAGTGTCCCGCCGTCGACGCACAGCCCGGTGAACACACTGGCCGTCAGGGCGCTTTGACATACCGCGACGCCAAAGCGCCAGGGCCAGTTGCGTGGGGAGTGACGTGGCGTCAGCTGGTCGTGCCGCCCGCGACCCACTGACTCCACGGCATGTTCCAGTCGCTGAGGCCGTTGTCCGGGGCCAGCACGGTCTTGTCCTCGGAGTTCTTGACGATCACGACGTCACCGATCATCGAGTGGTCGAAGAACCACGCGGCGGCCTGCTTGCCGTCGTCGCCGCCCTTGACGTCCTTCAGACCCACGCAGCCGTGGCTGGTGTTGACCTTGCCGAAGACCGGGTCGGCACTCCAGTAGTTGCCGTGGATGAACGTGCCCGAGGCGGACAGGCGCATGGCGTGCGGTACGTCCGCGATGTCGTACGCGGGCTTGCCGTCCTTCTTCGTGAGGCCGACGGTCGCACCGTTCATGCGGATCTGCTTGAACTTCTCGGAGATGACCATCTGACCGTTGTACGTCGGGTGCTCGGGGCTGCCGGACGAGATCGGGATGGTCCTGATCGTCTTGCCGTCCCGTACGACGGTCATCTGCTTCGTCTTGGCGTCGACGGTGCTGATCTGGCTCCGGCCGACCTTGAAGGTGATCGTCTTCTGGACGCCGTGGAGGTTGAGCTTGACGGTGACGGTGGAGCCGGGCTTCCAGTAGTTCTTGGGGCGGAAGTCCAGACGGTTGTTGTTGAACCAGTGGCCGACGACTTGCTGGCCGCTGCTGGAGCTGACCTGGATCTTCGACTCTACGGCGGCCTTGTCGCTGATCGCCTTGTCGAAGTTGACTGTCACCGGCATGCCCACGCCGACGGTCGACCCGTCCTCGGGGGAGAGGTGCCCGATGAAGCCGTCGGCCGGGGAGGCTGTGGTGATCGTGGCGTTCCCGGTGACGGGGCGGCCCTTGGCGTCCTCGGCGTCTGCGGCGACCTGATACCTGGTGGCCCGCTCCAGCGGGCCGTTCGGCTTCCAGGACGTGCCGTCCGCGGACAGGGTGCCCGGAATCTCGGCACCGGTCGCGACGGCGGTCATGGTCACCTTGGTGAGCTTGCCGTTACTGACGGTGACCTTGACGGGCTTGCTGATCCCGGCACTGTCGGCCCCTCGCGCGGGCGTGATCTTCACTCGGGCTTCGGAGACATCCGGGACAGCCGCCTGATCCTTCCGCACCTGCGATTTCGGGTGGTCCCCGCCGCTGCCGCCGGTGGCTGCGCTGCTGGTACCGCCGAGGGCTGTGAGTGCGACGACGCTGCTGAGTACGCCGGCCGTGGCGACCAGCCCGGTGCGTCGTTTACGTGCCGTGATCAAACGCTTCTCCCATGTCACTGCTCTTTGAATCCCCGGAGCTGGTTGTCCGAGGACTGTAACTAGCTTTAGAACCACTTATACGCATTCATTGGTCCTGAAATGGGCAAATTGTGGCGAAGGCCACGCACTGTCGAGCGTGTCCCCGAGGCCCTGTTCGACGGCCGGATGGCGCGAAGTCGATCCGCTCTCGCGCCCGGTGGCGACCATGACGTGGACGCCCCTCGAACATGAGTTGCTTGAACCTCGCAAGCCCGGCCGCCTCTGGGTGCAGGACCTGCTACTCGTCGCTGCCTGGCGCCGACTGCGATCCGGTGACGCGAAAGCGGCCGGGTGCCACTGGTTCGTCGTCACTGGGCGAAACCCGGAGCGAGGCTCTGCACCCCAGGGCAAGGAGATGAGCGAGGGGCGCTCGCGGTTGTAGCGAGCCCTGGTGGTGGCGTGGCGGGTCGCCTCGGGGGTGACAGACCTTGCCCAGACAGTGAAGGTCCTTCCTCGCCACCTCGCCGGTCCCGGCCCGGCGGATCTCCGTACGACCTGGCCCTCCCCTTCGACAGGAACTGGACGCTGCACCAACCCGGCGAAGGAGCGGCCTACGCCACCAGCCCCTGCCTTCGGCTGTGGACCCGTTTCCTCCCCGAACCCGGGACGCGAGGCAAGGGGGCACGGACCGTCGGCGCAAACCGCGCCCCATTCGGCCGGACGGCATGGCAGATCACCTTCGACGCCACCACCCCCGCCGAACTCCTGCACGACGTCCACACCGAGCTGCTCGACCGCCACCTCGAAGACCGCTACAGCGACCAAGGCCACCTGTTCGAGGAAGCGACCGCGTCGCCCGAGGCGCGCACGCCACTGCTCGCCCGCAGCTGGAGCCACAGCATCAAGAGGACGGCACGCAGACCTTCCTCGCACCGGAGGGCCTCGACAGCGTGCGACACCGCTGCGATCGCTCAGATGTGCATCTCCGGGGTGCCGCGGACTGCATACGCCGGCAGGCGGGCTTCCTTCAGGTAGGAAGGGGAGAGCGAGAGGCCGAAACGCCGCTCGATGACTCCGAGGGTGCGCCGGTAGGTATCCGTGTAGTGCTCGTCTTCGGGGGCGATGAGCGTTTTCCCGTCGGGCTGCAGCACGTGCCCGCCAACGAGGTCGGGAAGCAGCAGGTCAGGCTCCCGACCCCAGCGCCACGCTTCCTCGCCCAGCCCGAAGCCACACAGTTCCACGCCGTCCCGAGCGTAGAAGACCGTGGCCGGCGGGTGCTCTTGCATCGGCACGTAGTGGACGGCCTCGACGCCTTTTCGGGAGATCTCCGCCAGACGGTCCCCGCCGGTCGAGTCCCCATACTCCAGAGCGAACGACCAGCCTCCGTGCTCTCCGACCCGTACGACACCGTCGCCATCCTCGCCCGGTCGGTACCACTCGCCGAGGTCCCACGCTTCGGCGTCGGTGATCGGCTCGGTCGCGGCGTCCCGGTCGCCTCCCATGCGCACCGCCAGTTCCTGCGCGGATATCCCGCGTGCGAACACCACGCTGGACATCCAGTGCTCCAGATCGACCAGCCACCGAATCCCGTCGCGCATGCCTTCGCCCCTCGCCATGAGCCATTGATCGTCGGGGGCACCCTACGCAGCACCACCGACAAGGCGATCCCGTCGTGCGACGCCAAGTGATCACGCAGTCGGCCAGGAAGCGCCTGAGCCACCGTTGCCCGTGCTCAACCGGCCGAGTGAAGCGCTCAGTCACAGGACCGGCGGGCTCTTTCTGGCGTTGCCTTCGGCACGGGCCGGCGGTCTCCGGGCAGGGCGGGACTGGGCGCGTGCGGGGGGCTTGACGGGGTGCGCGCCGAGATGGGCGTACGGCGGGGAGACCCGGGCGACAAGTTCCCCGTGCGCGCAACGCGGCTGGTTCTGCGGATGCGGGGTGACGTAGCGGCCGACCTCGGTGGCGGCCTTGATGATCTCCCGCCACGTGGTGGTCGGGGCGTACCAGCCGTCGGCCGCCGGGAACCCGTCCGACCCGGCCCACGGCTGGTGCTTGGCGGTCCGCCACTGCCTCCTGGGCCTATCCGCAGGTCCGTTACGGAACAGGACCGGTACGTCGAAGCTGTCGGCGCAGGTGAGCGGCGGCTCGTCGATGCCCAGCGCCTGTCCCTCGGGCAGCGGCGCCTCGGTCCGGCTTGGAGGTCTTGAGCCAGATCGTGGAAGGCCGGGCTGCCGCGCCCCGAAAGGCGCGGTCGCGGGCGTCGCAGGCCTCCGGCATCAGGTACAGAACGGGGTGGGCGGTCGCGAAGCGGTCCAAGGGCCGGTCCCCGTGGGCGCCGGCGTCACGGTAGGCGAACGTGGCGAGCATCGCGCCGGCTGCCGCGAGAAGCCCACGGGAGGACAGGGGCAGAACTCGGTCCGGATCCCCGTCGCCGAGCCGGCTCAGACCGTGGTGACGACCTGGTCGAACTCCAGACGAGGGGAGCGCGGGTACCAGGCGTCCTCGCCCGGCTTGCCGATGTTGACGACCATCAGCGGGGTGTGGTCGTCGTCCAGGAAGTCCTTGCGGACGCCCTCGAAGTCCAGGCCGGTCATCGGACCGGCGGCGAGGCCTGCGGCCCGGATGCCGATGATGAAGTACGCGGCCTGGAGGGCGGCGTTGAGGGCGGCCTGGCTCTCCCGCACCCCACGGTCGCCGAAGACGGCGTCCTTGGCCTGGGGGAAGTGCGGGAAGAGGTGGGGCAGCTCCTCGTGGAACTCGTTGTCCGCGGAGAGGATCGCGACCAGGGGGGCGGTGGCGGTCTTCGCCCGGTTGCCCTCCGCCATGTACTGGACGAGACGCTCGCGGGCCTCGGCGGAGCGGACCAGGGTGATGCGCAGCGGCGACTGGTTCATGGACGTCGGGCCGTACTTGACCAGGTCGTAGATCGCCTGGACCTGCTCCTCGGACACCGATTCGTCGGTGAAGGTGTTCGCGGTGCGGGCCTCACGGAAGAGAAGGTCCTGGGCGGCGGGGTCAAGAGCGAGCGACATGGGGGAACTTCCTCACAATGGGTCGTGGATCCCGGGGGATCGACTTGCGGCACCGACACTATGCGTTGAAAGTTCAAGCTTCAATCAAAACCGGGCCTGCGGTGATCAGCTTCACAGGGTGACGGCGCGCCGCGGTCGTCTTGGCCGTCCCGTGCATTGACAGTGTGCGGCCCTGGTCGCTGTCATGAATGGGAGCGCTCCCACGGTCCGCATCCATCCCTCGGAGGCATTCGTGCGCACCCCCCACTTGCGATTACTGCGCCGGCCCTGGACGGCGGCCCTCGCGGCTGCCGCAGCCGTCGCCCTGCTGGTGTCCGGATTCATCGCGACACCCACCAGTGCCGCGGCGGTCGGCTGCCGGGTCGACTACGCCGTGAACCAGTGGGCCGGCGGCTACACGGCCCAGGTCAAGGTCACCAATCTCGGCCCGGCGGTCAACGGCTGGCGTCTGACCTGGACCCACGCCGACGGCCAGCGGGTGACATCGGCGTGGAACGCGACCGTCATCCAGACCGGCGCCTCCGTCGTCGCCGTCAACGCGGACTGGAACGGCTCGCTGGCCACCGACGGCTCCGCCGAGTTCGGTGTCCAGGGCACCTGGAGCTCGGTCAACCCCGCCCCGACAGACTTCGCCCTCAACGGCCTGGTCTGCGGCGGAACCGGCACCACCCCGCCGCCCACGACCCCGCCGCCCACGACCCCACCGCCCTCCGCCGGCTGCGGCAGCGCCGCGGTCTGCTCGGGCTTCGAGGACCAGACCGGCACCACTCCCTCCGGCGCCTGGCAGTTCGCCGCGCCCGACTGCCAGGGCACCGGAGCCGCGGCCGTCGACACCTCGGTCGCGCACAGTGGTGGCAGGTCGCTGCGGATCGACGGCAGGGCCGGTTACTGCAACCACGCCTTCGTCGCCTCCACCGCGAACCTGTCGTCGGTGGGGCCGGTGATGTACGTGCGCATGTGGGTGCGGCACACCACCGCGCTCCCCGCGGCCCATGTCACCTTCGTCTCCATGCCCGACAGCTCCCAGGGCGGCCGGGCGCTGCGCGTCGGCGGCCAGAACGGCGCCCTCCAGTGGAACCGGGAGACCGACGACGCCACCCTGCCCGCGCAGAGCCCGGCGGGCGTGGCGCAGAGCAGGCCGTTGCCGACCGGGAGCTGGCAGTGCCTGCGCTTCGCGATCGACACGACGGCGCCCAAGCTCGACACCTGGCTCGGCGACGAGCAGATCCCGGGCCTGCACGCGGACGGCGTCCCCACCCAGGACATCGACCAGCAGTGGCTTGCCCGCACCGCCCCGCCCCGGCCCACCACCCTGCGCCTGGGCTGGGAGAGCTATGGGACGGGCGACGACACACTCTGGTTCGACGACGTCGCCGTAGGCTCCTCCCCGATCGGCTGCTGACGGCCTGCGCGAGACCACCAGCGCGGACGGCGCGCCGGACGGAACCCCCTTCCGCCCCGGCGCGCCGGCAGCGCCTTGCGCGACAAGGCCCGATCGCTGCGGCGATGATCGAGGGCGCGGGCGCGTCCGTCCCCTTGCCGAAGGACCGGGCGAGGATTCGTAACAGGTGAGCCCATTCACACCGGACCGTAAGAGCCTCAGCCGCATCCGAAAGCCACCGCCCTCTCGATCCTGCCCTCGGCGTTCCCGTCCCTGGCTCCAGCGCCGACCGGTGCGGGGGCCAGCTGACCGGCAGCGCCCGCCACACCCAATCGAGGACCCCCGCGCCCGGCATCCCGGCATGGCTGTGTCCCCTTCACTGCGGCACTGTTGCTTTGAGCTCAAGTGGGTGGTGTCTGGTTTCGGGGCAACGCACCGGCGATGCGGGCGCCGAGATCTGCGCTACCCCGCTGTGCGCCCCCGTCCCGTCCTCGAAGGAGCCGGTTCCCGGCCTCCCGCCCAACAGGGCGCCGTCGCAGCCCGGTTGGGCGTGCCTCCCCCGACTGCTCTTTCGCCACTGATCGGTCTGCGCCTTGACCGGTACAGACCAATGCGATTGAGTGTGCCTCACACCCCCCACCACGGTCGGCCCCGCGCCTGTCCGGTTTCGCCAGCACACACACAAGGCTCGCTCCGTCCTGCCTGCGCCGGGTACGACCGTTCTCCGTCAAGGAGTTGATTCCGTGTCGAGGCGTCGTATCTCCGCGGTCGTGGCCGCGCTCGCCCTCTCCGCCGCCGTACCGGTGCTGGTGCCGACCAGCAGCGCGTCCGCCGCCACCTGTTCGAGCTACCCGAGCTGGGTGGCCGGCAAGGCGTACGTCACCGGTGACATCGTCCGCTACACGGACGGCAAGGCGTACATCGCTGAGCACGACAACCCGGGCTACGACCCGGTCATCAGCACCTGGTACTGGGAACCGTACAACTGCGACAGCGGCACGCCCGTCGGTAACTTCGTTGTCTCCGAGGCCCAGTTCAACCAGATGTTCCCGAACCGCAACGGCTTCTACACCTACAGCGGTCTTGTCGCCGCGCTCGGCGCCTACCCCGGCTTCGCCACCACCGGCGGCGACGAGACCAAGAAGCAGGAAGCAGCCGCTTTCCTCGCCAACGTCAGCCACGAGACGGGCGGACTGGTTTACGTCGTCGAGCAGAACACCGCCAACTATCCGAACTACTGCGACTGGAGCCGGCCGTACGGCTGCCCGGCCGGCCAGTCGGCCTATTACGGGCGCGGCCCCATCCAGCTCAGCTGGAACTTCAACTACAAGGCCGCAGGTGATGCGCTGGGCATCGACCTGCTCAACAACCCGTCGCTGGTGCAGACCGACGCCGCCGTGGCGTGGAAGACGGGCCTCTGGTACTGGAACACCCAGTCCGGCCCCGGCACCATGACCCCGCACAACGCCATGGTCAACGGCGCGGGCTTCGGCCAGACGATCCGTTCCATCAACGGCTCCCTCGAGTGCGACGGCAGGAACCCCGCCCAGGTGCAGAGCCGTGTGACCACGTACCAGCAGTTCACGCAGATCCTGGGCGTGTCGGCGGGCGCCAACCTGTACTGCTGACCCGGTCCCCGGGTGTGTGCGAATCGTTCCCGGGACCTCGGAACGGGGGCACCGCGCACGGACATCCGGACAATCGGTTGACGCGGCCGTGGGCCGCATCGGCTTCGGCGTGATGCGGTCCACTGGCGGTGCCTTCCCCACCGCGGCACGACGAGCGACCGTGAGCTGTCGATTGACGCGGCCGCGTCTCAAGGCGGCGGCATGCGGATCGACGATCCGGGCAAGGACGGCGTACGGATCCCCCACCCGCGAGCCGGCCCAACAGGTCACCCAGGCGCTGGCGCCGTACGCCGAGGCACTGCGGCTGCGGATGGCCATGGTCGTCGGCGGCGTGTCGATCGGCCGGCAGGTCGCCGCGGGGGTTCCCGCCCCGGGCGCGAGGCGTGCCAGGCGGCGTAGCACGCGGCGCCTCGAGCACACTGAAAGCCCGGCCACCTCGTGGCGGGGCTTCAACGCGTGTGGTTACCCCGCCTTCTGAGTCCGGACCATCCACTCGCGTCGCCCCGCGGTACGCCGTGGGAGGGGACGACCCCTCCAGATTGGGGATAGGGGGGTGCCCAAGACGAGGCTGCCGCGGTGTACGGGAATCGGGGACCTTGGAACCTGCTCATCGCAGCCGACCGCCCGGCGCCGGTCCGTCCGGGTGTCGCCACAGAGGGGAATGTCGTCATGAGCAAGTTAGTGCGGGGCGGGGGCAGGAGGAAGCGCACCGCCGCCGCCGGCCTCGTCATCTCCGGCGTGGTGATCAGCGCCTCGATGGCGCCCGTCACCGCCCAAGCCGCTGTTCCGGTCTTCCCGGACAACATCACGATCTTCCCGGACCGGGACTTCGTCTCCGTCGACGGATTCTCCGAGCACGCGGGAGAGCAGGTGACCGTCGAGGTGCGGCGCCCCGGCATCGGCGTCGTCGGCTCGGCCACCGGCACGATGGCCGCGGCGGCCTCGATCGCGGCGGGCAACCCGGCCATCGAGATCAATCATCCGGGTGGCCTGTGCTGGGGCGCGGGCGGCGGCCCCCAGGTGACCCCGGACATCCGGGCCGGGGACGTGGTGTCGGTCAGGTTCGGCGGCACCGTGGCCGCCGACGCCACGACCCTCGATCTCGGTGTCACCGGCGGCACCCTGACCACGCCGACCACCCTGGTGATCCAGGGGCGGCTCGGGCCCCGGGTCGATCCGACGTTCCTGGAACAGCGGATCGTCGAGCCGGCCCTGCGCAACACCGTGGTGGCACGGCGCGACGTGCGGGCGGCGCCCGGCCCGCTCACGAACGCGCCGAAGGGCGGCTACGCCTCCGGACTGCGGGTGGCCGACGGCAAGTTCACCGCGACCTACGAGTTCCTCGACGCGGACACGGCCGCCACCGCCGCCGGCGGTCTGTACATGGCGACGAGCTGGCAGGACCAGGACTCCGACGGCAACACCCAGGGCGTGACGATCTCGGAGTTCGGCGAGGTGGGCGGGCCCGGGATGGGCGGCTGCCCGCCCGGCCCGTCGCAGCAGGGGCCGGCCTCGCCGACCAACGTCGAGGTGCACGACCAGGGCGACTCGACGTCCGTGAGCTGGACCCCGCCGCAGCCCGTCCCCGGCGCCGCGCCGGTCCTTGGATACACCGTGCGAGCAGTCGACCAGCTCAGCAGGAACAGCGTGCAGAGCGAGGTCGGCGTCCGCGTCAACAATCCGGACGCGACCTCGGCGACTCTGTCGGGCTCCGTCGACGGCAAGCGCGTCGAGGTCAGATCGTTCAGCGAGACCGGCGAGTCCTGGCCGCCCGCACTGCAGGGCAACACCCCGTCGGGCGACACCACGCCGCCGACCGTGACCGCGAAGCCCGCCGGCGGCTTCTACACGGGCGACACGCAGGTCACCCTCAGCGCCGACGAGACCGGCTCGGAGATCTACTACACGCTCGACGGCTCCGACCCGCTGGAGGCGGGCACCGCCGGGCCTGCGGCCACGCTGTACACCGGGCCGATCGAGCTGACGGCGTCCGACGGGCCGAAGACCCTGCGCTACGTGGCCTTCGACCCGGCCGGCAACGCCTCGCAGGCCAGGATGGAGAAGTACACGTTCGGGTCGACCAGGGCGCCGAGCACCCCGCAGGGGGTCACCGTCCAGGGCTCCAACGCGGGCGCGACGGTCCGCTGGTCGGCGCCCGAGGATCCGGGCACGTCGCCCCTCACGGGCTACGAGATCACCGCGACGCCCGCTTCGGGGACGCCGGTCACGGCCACTGCCGGGCCCAGCGCGTCCAGCCTGCTCCTCACCGGGCTGACGAACGACACGAGGTACACCGTGACGGTCGTCGCCGTGAACGCGGTGGGCAGGGGCGCGGCGTCGACGCCGGCCGACGTCACCCCGAAGGTGCCCGCGGTCGACAAGATCGCGATCACCCTCGCCAAGTGGAAGTCCGGCGACCTCAGGCTCGACGGAACCGGGTCCATCCCCGGCGCGTCGCTGACCTTCCGCTCCGGGTCGCCGACCGGTCCGGTCTTCGCCACCGGCGTGATCGTGCAGCCGGCCGCGGCGGGCGCGGTCAACGGGACCTGGAGCCTGCGCCTGAGGACCGGCAGCGCCGCGACGAGTAACCCGTCCCCGGTCTACATCTCGTCCGACAAGGGCGGAACCCTGGGACCGGTGACCGTGCCGAACGGCTAGGGCCTGGCGCGGAGGTCCCGCCTGCCCGGCGGCGGACGAGGGGACTTTCGCAACAGCGCCGACCGAGCGACCGGTGCCCCGGCAGGCGGTGTTCGTTCCCTCGACGAACCCGCCGGCCGGGAAGCCGGCCGGGACAGGGCAGCCGAACGAGCCCCCCAGTTCAGCGGCCGCCCTGTTCCCTCCGGGCAGCCGGTGGACCCCCCTCCACCGGCTGCCCGCTCCCTGCCTACCCGCCTGGTCGCCTCTCCTCAGCGGTGCGTTCAGGAACACCGCGGGCCCTCACGGCCGAGGAGCACGACCGGCGTACAGCCCGTCCACCCGCACGGGCATCGCACTGCCGGTGGGTCATGTGCGGCGCCGCACATGACCCACCGCGTACGGACCAGCATCGAGCAGTACCGACCAGCACCGAGAAAAGAACACGGGCATCCGCGACTCCGGGGGGAGAGCAGGGCCCGAGCGCCGCTTCGGCGGCCCACCATGGGGGTGAGCACGCACATGCACGAAAACACGCTGTCCAGACGTGATGTGATGAAGTTCGGCGTCCTCGCGTCGGCGGCCCTGGCGCTGCCACTCGAACGCGTCGCACGCGCCAAGACCGCTTCCGACCGGGTCGCGGTCAGCAAGTTCCCGAAGCCGTTCACCGTGCCGTTCACGGTGCCGCCCGAGGCGGTTCCGACCAAGCGGTCGAGCACCACCGACTACTACACCGTCAGCATGCGCAGCGCGGCGACGGAGATCCTGCCCGGCATGAAGACCGAGACCTGGTCGTACAACGGGACGTTCGGCGGCCCGACGATCCGGGCCACGCGGGGTCGGCCGGCCGTCGTACGGCAGATCAACGAACTCCCCTCGGTGCACCCCCGATTGGGGTACGAGTCGTGGACCTCGGTGCACCTGCACGGATCGGGATCGCTGCCGGAGTACGACGGCTACGCCAGCGACATCACACGGTCCGGCCAGTACAAGGACTACCACTACCCGAACTTCCAGGACGCCCGGACGCTCTGGTACCACGACCACGGCGCCCACCACACCGCCGAGAACGCGTACATGGGCCTCGCCGCGATGTACACGATGCACGACGAGTTGGAGCAGTCGCTGCCCATCCCGAAGGGCCGGTACGACGTGCCGCTGCTCATCCGCGACGCCATGTTCGACCGCGACGGGCAGTTGCTGTACGACGACGAGGGGCACTCCGGGATCTTCGGTGATGTGATCCTGGTCAACGGCCGGCCCTGGCCCGTGATGAAGGTCGAGCGGCGCAAGTACCGCTTCCGGATCCTGAACTGCGCGATCTCGCGGGGCTTCAGGTTCGCGCTCAGCACCGGCGACCCGTTCGTCTTCATCGGGACGGACGCCGGGCTGATGCCGCAGCCCCGTTCGGCGACCAGCTACCGGCACGGCATCGCCGAACGGTACGAGGTCGTCATCGACTTCGCCAAGTACAAGATCGGCCAGCGGGTGGTCCTGAAGAACCTGAGCGTGCCGAACGTCGAGGACTTCGACACCACCGGCGACGTGATGGCCTTCGACGTCGCCGGCGACCCCACCGACCTGTCGGACAACGCGATCCCGGACCTGCTGCACCCGAACGCGCCCGCGATGGACCTCACCGCGGCGACGGCGAGGAAGACCCGGACGTTCGAGTTCATCCGCAAGAACGGAACCTGGACCATCAACGGCAAGACCTGGGCCGACGTCATCGCCTCCGACTACGAGTACGTCTGGGCCGACCCGGCGCTCGGGGACGTCGAGGTCTGGGAGTTCGTCAACAAGTCCGGCGGCTGGTGGCACCCGGTCCACGTGCACCTGGTCGACTTCAAGGTGCTCGACCGCAACGGCAAGGCGCCCAACCCCTGGGAGCTCGGCGGCAAGGACACGGTGTACGTCGGTGAGAACGAGACCGTGCGCGTGGCGGTCAAGTTCGGTCCGCACACCGGGCGTTACATGATCCACTGTCACAACCTCGTGCACGAGGACCACGACATGATGGCGCAGTTCCGCGTGGGACCGCCCAGCACCGGGCACCACCCGGTCCACGCCGACCCGGCGAAGGCCGAGCCCGCTCCCGAGCTGGGAGGCGACGATGACACCCTCGCCTGAGGCGCCGCCGGCCGAAGGGGCGGTGCCGGTGCGTCGCACGGGCCTCGTGGGCGGCCTTCGCACCCCGCACGTCGCGTCGCTGCTCTGCGTGGCCGCCGCGGCCGGGGACCTGGTCGCCTTCCAGCAGCGCGTGGCGCACGGCCTGGCCGGGGCCCTGCCCTTCCTGCTGGCCGCCGTCGTCCAGCTCGTCGCGGCGCGACAGGTGTGGGTCTCGCGGGGCACGGCCGTGGCGCTCTGCGCGGTCCTCGTGCTCGGTCTGCTGATCGGTTCGTACGTGGTGGCCGTCAGTACCGGCGTGACGCTGGGACAGCAGAACCGGCCGGTCGAGGCCGACCCGCTGCTGACGGCCGCGCTGTGCGCGCGGCTCGCCGCACTGCTGGTGCTCGTACGGTCCCTCTCGGGCCGCGCGCGGTCCCGGGCGGTCAACGCACTCCTCGTCATCGGAACGGTCCTGTGGACACTCGGGCTGACCGGCCTGCTCGGGTGAGCCCGCCCCGGCGGCCCGCGGTACGGCGAAATGCCGTACCGCGGGCCGCCGTGCGCCGTGCCGTCGCGTGCGTGGTGGTGGCCGCGGTCTTCGTGGCCGGCAGTCTCCTGCTGGAGCGCGTACGGGTGGAGTCGGCCAGCATGGAGCCGACGCTCCGTGCCGGCGACCACCTGCTCGTCGACGAACGCGCCTACCGCCGCGGAACGCCCCGGCGCGGGGACCTCGTGGTCCTCGACCACGGCGGCTCGTGGCTGGTCAAGCGGGTCGTCGCGGTGGCCGGTGACACCGTCGGGATCGAGGACGGGGTCCTCATGGTCGACGGCCGTCCCGTCACGGAACCGGCGATCGACCGGCGGACCCTCGACGGCCTGTACTACGGGCCCGCGCACGTGCCGCACGGCACCGTCTTCGTCCTGGGCGACAACCGCCGGCACTCCGTCGACTCCCGGCAGTTCGGCCCGGTGCCCGTCGGGGAGGTGCGGGGACGGGTGCTGATGCGCTGGTGGCCGCGTCCGGGGGCGCCGTGAGCGTGATCCGCGTCAGGGGCCGGCACGATCCGTGACCCGTGTACCGCCATGGGGGCGGCACGCGGAGCCGCCGCCCTCGCCGTCGGCCACATGCCGCCAGCCGCCGGTCACACCGGGAGCGACCCGCCCGGCGGCTCAGGCCCGCGGCGCCACCGCCACGATCGCGTCGAGCACCTCGTCGATCCCGGCGTCCTTGTGCAGCACTGTGGAGGCCCCGGCGTCGAGGGCCGCCTGCTCCAGCCGCCCGCCGACCGCGGACGTCAGCACCACGACCCGGGTGTCGGGCCGCAGGACCAGCAGCCGCCGGGTCGCTTCGGCGCCGTTCAGCACCGGCATGGCGAGATCCATGAGCACCACGTCCGGCGCGAGCCGCAGTGCCGCCGCGACGGCCTCCGCCCCGTCGCACGCCACGCCCACCACGTCGACGAGTGCGCTTGCGCCCAGGACGGTGGCCAGGGTGTCCCGCACGAGCTGATGGTCGTCCACGACGAGCAGGCGAATCGGCATGGTTCAACGGTGCCTGGTCCGGGGCGCCACAGCCATCCCCAAACCAGAGGGGTCGGCTACTCGGAAAAAGCACTATTCCTACACAACTAATAGTCCTTTCCTCACATGCCGTGGTTCCATGTCTCCTGCGGACCGGCAACGCTGGCGGCCCGCCCGGTGGGGGGAACATGGGGGAACACAGGGACTCGTCGCCGACGCGCGTGCTGATCGTCGACGACCATCGGACGTTTGCCGAGCTGCTGGCCTTCGCGCTCGGATCACAGCCGGACTTCGACTGCGCGGGATGCGCGGCGACCGGGTCGGCGGCAGTCGAACTGACCGCGAGGGAACGCCCGGACATGGTGGTGATGGACATCTCGCTCGGCAGGGAAAGCGGACTGGAGGTCACCCGGCGGGTCCGCGACGCCGCCCCGAGCGCGATCGTCGTCATCGTCTCGGCGCACCGCGACCCGGCTTGGGTGGTGCGGGCCGCCCAGGCGGGCGCGAGCGCGTTCGTGCCCAAGTCAGGATCGCTGGAGGAGATGCTGACCGTTCTGCGGGAGGTGAGGCAGGGGTCGATGCTGGTGTCGGCGTCGACGTTCGGCGACGCCGGCCGGCCCCAGGTCACCGATGAGCCCGGCGCGGCCAGTCTCACCGCCCGGGAGTCCGAGGTGCTCGGCCTGATGGGCAAGGGCCTGGCGCCGGCCGCGATCGCCCGGCTGCTGGGGATCAGCGTCAACACCTGCCGCGGCTACGTGAAGGCGATCCACCTCAAACTCGGGGTGCGCTCGCAGCTGGAGGCCGTCGTGAAGGCGCAACGGCTCGGTCTCGTCGAGGCGGGTACCGATGACTGACCGGACGGGCGGCGGCTCCATGGCGGAGACGGGGGGCAGCAGAACCGTCCGACGGGCGCTGGTCGCGATGGTGCTCATCGGAGTGGGTGCCTTCGCGGTCGTCGGGGCGGGCACCGTGGTGGCCGCCGACTCGATCGCGGAGAAGACCGCGCTCGCCGAGGCGGCCCGCTCCGCGCAGCTCATGGGCAACGTGATCTTCAAGCCGGCCATGCCGGCGCTGCTCCGCGGGGACGTCTCCGCGCGGACACGGCTGGACGAGGCCGTCAGGGCCCGGCAGCACGAGGCCGGCGTCGTCCGGGTGAAGGTGTGGAACCGACAGGGCGACGTCCTGTACTCCAACGAGCACCACGCCATCGGGATGTCCTTCCCGAACGACGACGTACGCAGGACCATCGACCAGCGGGCGAGCTGGGCCGAACTGTCCGACCTGTCCGACGAGGAGAACGTCACCGAACGCCACGGCGGCCGCCGCCTCGTGGAGGTCTACGTCCCGCTCGACCTGGACTCCGGTGAACGGCTGGCGCTCGAGGTGTACTCCACCGACGCCCGCGTCGCCACCGCGCGGACCGAGCTGATGCACACCCTCGTGCCCTTCTCCATCGTGGCGCTGCTGCTCCTGCTGGTGGCTCAACTACCGGTGTCCGTATACCTGTTGCGTCGCGTCAGCAAGGCGGACGCGGAACGCAGCCGACTGCTCGGCAAGGCCCTGACCGCCTCCGAACGAGAGCGGCGCGCGATCGCCCGCGACCTGCACGACGGAGTGGTGCAGGACCTCGCCGGGGCCGGATACGCCCTGTCGGCCGTCCGCGGCGCACTGCCCCCGGGGGCCGGCGCCACGGCCGACGGCATGCTCGACAAGGTCGGTGAGGTCCTGCGCGGCGCCGTCGGTTCACTGCGCACGATGATGGTGGACATCTATCCGCCGGACCTGACCGAGGACGGTCTGCCGCAGGCGGTCGAACTGCTCGCCGAACGACTGCGCAGGGAGGGCCTCGGCGTCACCACGACCGTCGAGGTCCGGGCCCCGCTCGGGCCCGACCTCGCCGCTCTCGTCTACCGCTGCACGCGGGAGTGCGTCACGAACGTCCTCAAGCACGCCGAGGCCCGGCACGCCTGGATCGAGGTCACCGGCGGCGGGGAACGGCTGCTGGTGCGGGTGGCGGACGACGGGAAGGGCCCGGGAGGCGCACTCGGCAAGGCCGGTCACCTCGGCCTGCAGCTCATCCGGGACACGGCCACCGAACTGGGCGGCGGGATGGCGGTCACCGAACGCCCCGATGGCGGCACCGAGGTCCGTACCGTGCTGCCGCTGCGCACCTGACCCCCTCGTTTTGAGGGGGCCGCACCCCCAAAGGCGAGGCTGCCGCAGGCGGCGGCGAGGACCCACCCTGGACGCGCTGCATCTCAAGGGCACCCAGGGGGAAACGGATGCGCCGCGTCATCACCATGCTCTGCCTTGTTCTCTGCCTGGCGGCCGCGTCCGCCGGGCCCGCCTCCGCGCACACCGGCGTACGGTCGAGCGATCCCGCCGCCGGCGAGGTGCTGCCCGGCCTGCCCGCCCAGGCGGCACTGACGTTCCGGCAGCCGGTGACCGCGAGGGAGAACGCGGTGCGCGTGTTCGACGACCACATGCGCCGAGTGGACCTCGGCGGCCACCCCGACGACCGGCCCGACCCCGTCGTTCGGACCGTCCTGCCCGGCGGCCTGCACCCGGGCACGTACACCGTGGCCTGGCAGGTGACGTCGGCCGACGGACACCCCGTGACAGGCACCTTCCGTTTCTCCATCCACAGGACCAGCCGGGTCGTCGGCGTCGTCCCGCCGCTCGGCGGTTCCGGCAGTGCGTGGGCGAGCCGCCTCCTCGGCGTGTCACGCGCGGCCGGTTACGCCGGACTCGCGCTCGGCCCCGGCGTGCTGCTGGTCGTACTGTGGCTGTGGCCCGCCGGGCTGCGTGACCGCGGTACCCGCGGCCTGGTGTGGGCGGGACTCGGCCTGCTGGCCGCCGGCACCCTCGCGGTCCTGGCCGTCCACGCCGTCTGGGCCGACGGCCGGCCGCTGTCGGACGCCTGGTCCGGCTCCGGTGCCCATCAGCACGCGGCGCTCGCCGACCGCGCCTACGCCGTACGCTTCTACGCCCTTCTCGCCCTGGGCGCCGCGACCGTGCTCGCGACCCTTGCGGCCGACACGTCGGGCAGGCGGGCCAGGGCGGCGGCCCTCGTGGCGACCGCGGCGGCCGTGGTTCTGTGGGGCACGTGGCCGGTGACCGGCCACTCCGTCGACGGGCGGTACACGTATCTCGCCCTGGCCGCCGACTTCGCCCATCTCGCCGCGATGACCGTGTGGCTGGGCGGACTCGCGCTGGCCGCGGCGGTTCTGGCGAAGCCGGGAGCCGTCACCGAACTGGCCTCCGTGCTGCCCCGGTTCTCCCGGCTCGCGTTCGCCGGCGTGACCGTGCTCGTCGTGACAGGCACCTTCCAGGCGTGGCGTGAAGTGGGCACCGTCGGCGCCCTCTTCGACACCCGGTTCGGCCGACTGCTGCTCCTGAAGTCGGCCGGCGTGGCCGTGGTCGTCGCGCTCGGCGGCGTCGCCCGCCGCTGGCTGCGCCGGCACACGACGGCCTCGGCACCGACTTCCTTTGCCGCCAAGCCCGTTGGCGGGACCGGGGCGACGGTGACACTGGTCGCGCCGGCGCGTCCCGTGCCGCCGGACACGGCGCACGTACGCACCCTTCGGCGTGGCCTGGTGGCGGAACTGCTCGTCGGGGCTCTCGTCCTGAGCGTCACGGCGGCCATGGTCGTCACCAATCCACCCGCGTGAGGCAACGCTTCACCATGCCGCACACCGGCCGTCCCCGCCAAGCGGGTGGGGCTTCAGAACACCCGGCGTCACGGCACAGTCCGCCGCCGACGCCGTACAGAACCATCCCGCGCCGGATTCGGGCCGGCCCCTCCCACGATCCCTGTCGTCCGTGACCAGCGTGCACGGATGCCGAGAGAGGAATCACCGATGACGTTTCTCCGGTGGCCGGCCCGGATGGCCGCGGCCCTGCTGACCGCGGGCCTGCTCACGGTGACGGCGGCCCCCGCCTGGGCGCATGTGCACGTGCACTCCGAGGACAAGGTGGAGCCGGGCGCCAAGGACGTGCGGATGACGTTCCACGTGCCCAACGAGAAGGACGACGCGCGCACCGTCGGCGTGTGGATCGAGGCACCGAAGGGCGTGCGGGGGATGCGCGCGGAGCAGGTGAAGGGGTGGACCGCGCAGCAGCAGGCACCCGGCGGCGGGAGCGGCACCGTCGGCTGGTCCGGCGGCGCGATCAGCGGCGAGGACGGAGCCGACTTCGTCGTGCACATCGACCGAGTCCCCACCGGCGTGGACGCGCTGACCTTCGTCGCCAAGCAGCAGTACGACGACGGCGAGGTCGTCTCCTGGGACCAGCCGGCCGAAGAGGGCAAGCCCGAACCGGAGCACCCCGCACCGGTGTTGAGTCTCACCGGAGCGTCCCATGCGGAGTCGGCGCCCCACGCCGGGGAGACCCTGGGATTCGCGCGGACGGCGGCGATCGTCTGCGGTGTGGTGGTCCTCCTGGCGGCCGCGGCGCTGCCGGCGCTGCGCGCCATGGCGCGACGCCGGAAAGCCGTGTCCCGCTGAGCCGTTCCCCCTACGCGGCCGCAGCGCACGCACCCGCGCGGCGGCGGCCCCGCGTGCGGGAGCGGCCTCAATCCGGCTGTGCGAGGGCGTCGAGCACGACGCCGCCCGCCGCAGCGTGGTGCCGGCCTCGCGGGTCACGCCACGCAAGACCCCGCGGGGATGTCAACCGTGCTCGTCACTTCGCACGTGGAAGCCGGGCACGGAAGACCGCTCCCTCGCCGGGGCCACCCCCGACGGTGAGCGAGCCGCCGTGCCGCAGCACCACGTCCCGGGCGACGGCCAGTCCGAGACCGGCACCGCCTGCGTCGCGGCTTCGGGCCTCGTCCAGGCGGACGAACCGCTCGAGGATCCGCTCCCGGTCCTCCGGAGCGACCCCGGGACCGTCGTCGCCCTCGACGGCGCCCGCCGCGTGCCGTTGGGCATTCTCCAGGGCCAGGCGAAGGTGTTCCCCGACGCCCCGGCCGGCACCCGGCTCGCCATGTGGGCGGACCGCGCCGGCCATGTGGTTCCGCACCCGTCACGCGGACCGAGGCGCCTCTCCAGGCGGCCTTGACCGGCGCCCTCGCCGCCCCGCCGGCCGGCGCGGCGGTTGGGGCCGCAGGCTGCGTGATCCGCACCCGGCTTGCGAGGTCAGGCGGCGTGTTCGTATGCGTGGAGGGTTCCGCTGAGTCGGTCTCGTCGGCCGACCTCCAGGTACCTGATCTGTGCCGGCACGCTGATCGGCAGGGGGTGTGGGGACATTCCCGGCCGGAGATGCAATGAGCATCAGGGAGCCGGTGTTTTTCAGGGGCTGTCGGGGACCGGTGTGTGTGACTCGAACGCCCGAGGGCCTCCCGAGCGGTGAGAAACTCCCCAGCCGCTCCCCAGGACGATCGGGCGGGAGGGCCCGCAGAATGCCGCCCACCTGCGGTTCTGGCGTGTCGAGGAGGAAGCGTCCTCCCCGCTCCCATGCCCTCCCAGAGGGCGCGGATGCCCCCGCCGGCCTCCCCGCCGATCGATAGGCGCTGGGCAAGTTCATGTCGACATGAACTTGAAAACGATGCTACTGTCGGGTCTAGTACCTGAATAGGCGCAAGGGGCGGCTTCCAGGACGCCGGAATTCGGGACGACAGAGGGAGGACTCATGAGTCGGTGGCTCATCTCCCCATCAGATCGATCGGAGCTTCGGCGATACTCGGACGGAGCCCGCCCCGGCAACCTGCGTTGACCCAGTAGAAGGCCTGCTGCGCTGCTGGGCATGCGCGTCGGTCGGGCCCGCCCCGTCGGCGCTCCCCTTCAGGCGAGCGTCGGCGGCATGTCGGTAGGCGCGTATAGACCGAAGGTGTTTTTGAATGAGCAGGCCCAAGACACAGGATGTCCCAGACCTTTCAACGCTGCTGGTGCCCCAGAATGACTTGATGCTGGCGGTGGAGCGCGCAGTGCTGCGGGGCAGGGAAACGTCCCAATTGGCGTCGCTGGCTGAGCAGATCGCAGCCAAACTGGCCGGCGTCATAACGCTGGATCTGGTGCACGCGGGCCAGCGGCTGCTGGAACAGGACATCAGCCAGGTCCTGCACGTCAGCCGGGCGCCCGTGCGTGAGGCCTTGCGCATCCTGGAACGTGACAGGCTGGTCGAGTTCCAGCCCCGTCGCGGGGCGTTGGTGACGGCCCCGGACGCCACCGACCTGCGTGATGTCTACTCCGTTCGAAGTGCTCTCTACGCCATGCTGCTGCAGCAGGTGATGGGGGAGCGGCCCGCCGACCTCGAAGCCGTCTTCGATGCCCATATGCCGCAGGTGACAGAAGCGGCACATGATTCGGTGGATGCCTACGCGGTGGCCACGTTCCTGCTGAACTTCGCCATCGCCGACCTGTCGAGCAACCGCCTGCTGGCGGACCTGCTCCAGTCCATCTCATTGCGGACCTTGCGGTATGTGCGCCTGGGCCTGGCGTCCAACCCGGCGGCCATGCCGGCTTTCGCCAAGAGCTGGTGTGACCTGCATGAAGCCGTGGCCAAGCGCGACAGTGACCTCGTGGTCGAGATCGCCAAGCAGCGCATCAGTGAGATCCGCGACACGGCGGTTCTGGCCCTGGATGTGCCGCAGGATTCGTAAGGGCTGCCCCGAATCTGCGACGGGTGGCACGCCCCGCGTTTCGACGTGGATGCCGGTCAGGCCTTTCGGCATGGGGCCTTGGAGGGGGACGCTGCTTTTCCCATGGCCCAGGGTGTTGCGCCGGAGAGGGCGGCCGGCCGTCACCCCTCGACACTCCCCGCAGACCACGCGGTGCGGCGTGAGACCGCGCCGCACCGCGTCTTTCCGGCGCTGGATGCCGGATCGATGCTCACAGAACCGACGGACGGCGATCAACTCGACGGCCCTGCCTGCGGTCCGCGGCCAGCGATGCGCAAGACCTGTTGACCGACGTGCTCAGGAAGGTACCCAAGCCCAGCGGCGGTGAGAGGGGCGGACGGATCAGCTCCTGCGGGTGGTGACCTGTTCGGTGAGCTGAGGCAGGACCTGGAACAGGTCGCCGACCACGCCGTAGTCGACCAGGTCGAAGATCGGGGCCTCCGGGTCCTTGTTGACCGCCACGATCGTCTTCGAGGTCTGCATACCCGCACGGTGCTGGATCGCACCCGAGATGCCCGCGGCGATGTACAACTGCGGCGAGACGGACTTGCCGGTCTGGCCGACCTGGTGGGTGTGCGGGTACCAGCCGGCGTCGACGGCGGCACGGGAGGCACCGACGGCCGCGCCGAGGGAGTCGGCGAGCGCCTCGACGATCGTGAAGTTCTCCGCGCCGTTCACGCCACGGCCGCCGGAGACCACGATGGCGGCCTCGGTCAGCTCCGGACGTCCCGACGACTCCCGAGGTGTCCGTGCCACGATCCTTGTGCCCTTGGAAGCCTCGGCAACGGTGACTTCCAGTTGTTCGACGGTGCCCGCGGCCGGGGCGGCTTCCGGGGCGGCCGAGTTCGGCTTGACCGTGATGACCGGGGTGCCCCTGGTGACGCGGGACCTGGTGGTGAACGCCGCGGCGAAGACGGACTGGGTGGCCACCGGCCCCTGGTCGCCGGCCTCCAGGTCGACCGCGTCGGTGATGACGCCCGCCCCGATCCGGACCGCCAGACGGGCGGCGATCTCCTTGCCCTCGGCAGAGGACGGCACCAGCACCGCGGCCGGGGACACTGCCGCGTAGGCGGCTTGCAGCGCGTCCACCTTCGGCGCCACCAGGTACTCGGCGAACTCTGGTGCATCAGCGGCCAGAATCTTCGTGGCGCCGTGCTCCGCCAGGGTCGGCGCAGCGGCATCCACGCCCGCACCGAGGAAGACCGCCACCGGCTCACCGATCCGGCGGGCCAGCGTCAGCAGCTCCAGGGTGGGCTTGCGGACGGCACCGTCCGCGTGGTCGACGTAGACGAGAACTTCAGTCATGGGTTGACTCTCCAACACGCAAAATGGTGGGTGGTTGGGGTGAGGCCCGAAGCTCAGACGAACTTCTGGCTGGCCAGGAACTCGCCGAGCTGCCGGCCGCCTTCGCCCGCGTCCTCGACGATCGTGCCCGCGGTACGCGCCGGACGCTCAGCAGCCGCATCCACCACCGTCCATGCGCCCCCCAGGCCGACCTCCTCGGCCTCGATGCCCAGGTCCGACAGGGCCAAGGACTCCACCGGCTTCTTCTTCGCCGCCATGATCCCCTTGAACGACGGATACCGGGCCTCACCTGACAGGTCTGTCACCGACACCACGGCCGGCAGCGACGCCCGCAACTGCTCCGTCGCCGCGTCATTGTCGCGGCGACCGGTCACCACACCGTCCTCGACGTTCACCTGAGACAGCAGCGTCATCTGCGACGCGCCCAGCCGCTCCGCCAGAATCGCCGGCAGCACACCCATCGCGCCATCTGTCGACGCCATACCGCACACCACCAGGTCGTAACCTATGTGCTCGATCGCCTTCGCCAGCACCAGCGAGGTACCCATCACGTCCGTGCCGTGCAGATCGTCGTCCTCGATGTGGACGGCCTTGTCCGCACCCATCGACAGTGCCTTGCGCAGCGCCTCCTGCGCGTCCTCGGGACCAACCGTGACGACGATGATCTCTGTGTCGTCCGTGTTCTCCGCGATCTGCAACGCCTGCTCCACCGCGTACTCGTCGAGCTCGGACAGCAGGCCGTCCACCGCTTCGCGGTCGATGGTCAGGTCCTCGGCGAAGCGCCGTTCGCCCGTGGCGTCCGGCACGTATTTCACGGCGACCACTATTTTGAAACTCATTTCATCTGCCTTTCTCATTGCTATGTCTCTCGGCTGGTTTCCAGGTATGCACGAGAGAGGGGGTGGTCGGCTCTGGGGCCACGGCGCAGGCTGGAAGTCGGGATTACTCCAGGACGGAGGCATCCAGGTGGACCCTGCGCACTCGGCGGTCCATCGCTTCAGCCGTCCGCGCGGCGGCTTCGATGAGCGTGCGGCCTTCGGCCATGCGCCGGTCGATGGCCCGGACCCAGTCATTCAGCGACTTCTTTGAAAAAGCCAGGAATTGAGATGTGGCCTCGGTCAACGCGGCACGTCGTCGGACCACTCCGATTTCCATGGACAGCCCCGGGGTCAATTCTCTCAGTACACCAGCACGATACCGAGCGTCCAAAGCCACGCGCAGGGGAACAATGGAGACGGCACCGCCGGCCAGGACGATTGGCAACACGGCGCCACGTTGGCTGACTTCTACGACGATGCGTGGTTCGACACCGTGGGTGCGCAGTGATTTCTCGATGTAGTCCCTTGTCGCCGTGCCACGTTGTCCCAGTACGAAGGGAACACCCGACAGTGAGCCGATCGGTACGGGGTCGGGCCACAGCTCCTCGGTTCCCGGAGGACTGACGAGGACGAGCCGTTGGTCCACCAGCCCCTCGGCAAGAAGGTCGGCGGTGGACACGGGCGCCGAGAGAAAGCCGAGTTCACAGGCTCCGGACTTGACCAACGCGCTTACCTCCGCAGGATCGTCGCGCTCCTCGATCCGGAACTTGATGTGCGGATGAAGGCCACGGAACCTGGCGACCCACGCGGAGAGCGGATCCGTGGACAGATCCGACAGGGCGGCAACATCGATACGCCCGGTGCGGACTTCGCTCACATCCCGGACGGCGTTCTCTGCCGCATCGACCTCACGCAGAATAATCCGGGCCGGCCCGACGAGTGCCTCGCCGGCGGGTGACAGCACCAGTCCTCTGCCGACCCTGTGAAAAAGCTTGACTCCGAGTTGTCTTTCGAGCTTGCGCACCGCCTGTGACAAGGACGGCTGGGCCACTCGCAGGGCGGCCGCTGCTTTGTTGACGCCGCCGTGGTCGACGACCGCGAGGAAGTATTCCATCTGACGCAGATCCATGAAGGAATCCTATTGTTTGGGACGCGTCATTTCGCCGCTGCCGACGGCAGCGGCGGTGGGTGCTGGGCATGAGTACGCCGGCACGCACCAGTCTTGAGCGACCGCGTCAGCGGTGGCGCGCGTGGAGGAGCTACTTCTGCGTGCCGAGGCCGAGATTCTCGAAGATCACGGCGTTCGCCATGCCCCCGGCCTCGCACATTGTCTGCAGCCCGTAGCGGATGCTTTCAGCCTGCATGTGATGAAGCAGCGTCGTGGCCAGCCGGGCTCCGGAACCGCCCAACGGGTGCCCGAGGGCGATGGCACCGCCACTGGGGTTGACGAGCTTTCGCGGGGCACCGGTCTCCTTCAGCCAGGCTCCCACGACACTGGCGAACGCCTCGTTGACCTCGAAGGCCCCGATGTCGTCGAGCCCGAGGCCGGCCAGCTTCAACGCCTTGGCGGTCGCGGGAATCGGTCCCGCCAGCATGGCGACGGGGTCGTCGCCGACCACTGTGGCTGTGTGGATCCGAGCAAGGGGCGTCAGCCCGAGACTCCGTGCCAGTTCGCTCGTCGTGACCAGCACCGCGGCGGCACCATCGGAGATCTGCGACGAGTTCCCGGCCGTGATGCGCCCGTTCGGGTCGAACGCCGGTTTGAGAGCGGCGAGCTTTTCCGTGTTCGAGTCGCGCCGGATGCCTTCGTCGGTTGAGAACACCGACCCGTCCGGGTCCTCGATCGTGGCGATCTCCCTGACGAAGCGGTCCTGGTCGACGGCCCTGGCTGCCCGGTGGTGAGACTCGAGACTGTACTCGTCGAGCCATGCCCGGCTCAGGTCGTATCGCCTGGCCAGGATCTCGGCGCCGATGCCCTGACTGAACTCCACACCGTCATACCGTTGCAGCAGCCGGCTGCTCGACGGAGTGCCCGGACCGGCTCGTCGCGCCGAGCCCATCGGAATTCGGGACATGCTTTCCACGCCACCGGCCACCACTGCTTCGCACTGCCCGGAGATGACCGATGCGGCAGCGAAGTGAATGGCCTGCTGGCTGGAGCCGCATTGGCGGTCGACGGTCGTGCCGGGGACACTTTCGGGCCAGCCCGCGCTCAGGACCGCGTTCCGGGCGACGTTGCCGGCCTGCTCGCCGACCTGGGCGACGCAACCCCAGATGACGTCCTCGATCAGTGCCGGATCGATACTGCAGCGCTCGGCCAGCGCATTGAGCACAGCGGCTGAGAGGTCGACCGGATGGACACCTCCGAGTCCGCCCGTCCGCCGTCCGATGGGGCTGCGGACCGCCTCGACGATGACGGCATCACGCATGGTTGGTTCCTTCCTGTGGTCATGGGCATGGGTGAGGTTCAGCTCGCTGTCCAGCTGGGTGTCCGGCGCTCGGCGAACGCGGCGGCGCCCTCACGGGCGTCGTTCGACTGGAGAACCGGCATGGCGATCCGGCGCGTTCGCTCGAACTTCTCCGACGGTGGCCAACCCGGTGACTCCGTGATGATGCGTTTGCTGGCCTTGACCGAGAGTGGACCGTTCGCCGCGATCTGCTGGGCCAGTCCGACGGCGGCCTCCCGGGTGTGCCCCGGCTGTACGAGGCGGTTGACCATCCCGAACCGGTGGAGTTCGGCGGCGCTCAGGACGTTGCCGGTCAAGACCATTTCGAGTGCGACCGCCCGCGGCACCCACTCCGGTAGCCGGCTCAGCCCACCGGCGGCTGCGACGAGGCCACGCTTGACTTCGGGCAGGCCGAACGTGGCCGAGGTCGATGCGACGACGAGATCCGCCGCCAGGACGATCTCGAAGCCTCCGGCCACGGCCGCGCCCTCAACGGCTGCGATCAGAGGCTTCGCAGGAGGGGTTTCCACCAGGCCCGCGAAGCCGCGACCGGGAACATTCGGGCGCTCGCCGCGCAGGAATGCCTTCAGGTCCATTCCCGCGCAGAAGTTTTCCCCTGCTCCGGTCAGGACGGCCGCACTGAGTGCCGGCTCCGTCTCGAGCAGATCCATGGCTCCCGCGATGCCCTGTGCGACATCACTGTTGACCGCGTTGCGGGCTTCGGGCCGGTTGATCGTCACGACGAGAACCGGGTCGAGCCTCTCGACCAGGACCGGGGCGGACGCGGCGGTCATCGAGGCGCCATCCGGATCGCGCCGTCCAGTCGTATCGTCTCGCCGTTGAGCATGCCGTTCTCGATGATGTGGGCTGCCAGGGCGGCGTACTCGCCGGGATCGCCCAGGCGGCGCGGATGCGGGACGGCAGAGGCAAGGGCTTCCACGATGTCCGGTCGGCCATTGGTGAGCAGTGGGGTGGCGAAAGTGCCAGGGGCGATGGTGCAGACGCGGATGCCGACGCTTGCGAGGTCGCGTGCAGCGGGAAGTGTCATACCGACGATGCCGGCCTTCGCCGTCGCGTAGTTGATCTGGCCGATCTGTCCCTCGAACGCGGCCACCGACGCGGTGAGCACGCAGACCCCTCGGTCTCCGTCGTGGAGTTCGTTGGCGGCCATTGCCTCGGCCGCGGAGCTGAGCACGTTGTACGTGCCGATGACGTTCAGCCGGATCACGGCCTCGAAGGGGGCCTGATCCGTCGCCTTGCCGTCCTTCGTCAGGATGCGCATCGGTCGGCCCCGGCCGGCGCAGTGCACGACGGCCCGGATGGGGCCCTGCTCGCGTGCAGCCGCGAAGGCGGCGGTGACCGCGTCCGAGGAGGTGACGTCCGTCGGCACGAACCGTGCGGCCGGCCCGAGCGCCGCGGCCTCTTCGACACCGGCCGATCCGGGAAGGTCGAGCAGTGTGACGGTCGCTCCTTCTCTGACCAAGTGCCTGGCGGTTGCCAGTCCGAGTCCTGAAGCGCCGCCTGTGACGACGGTGTGGATGCCTTTGATGCGCATTGTCGGTTCCTATGTCTGCCTCGGGCGGTTTTCGGCCGCCTCAACGATCATGTGGGAAGGGGTAGTCCGGCGCCCTCCCGGTGTGGCCGGAGCTGCCGAGCGGACTCACAGAGCCAGGGACTTGGAGATCACGCTCTTCATCACTTCGCTGGTACCGCCGAAGATCCGTGTGACGCGGGCATCCGCGTACAGCCGGGAGATCGGGTACTCACGCATGTAGCCGTAACCGCCGTGCAGTTGCAGACACCGGTCGATGACGCGCGCCTGCGTCTCGGTGGCGAACAGCTTGACCTTGGCCGCGTCAGCGGGAGTCAGCGTGCCGGCGTCGAGGGCGGCGACTGCCCTGTCGATCAGCGCCTGGGAGGCTTCCAGCTCTGTGGCGCAGTCCGCCAGCACGAACTTGGTGTTCTGGAAGTCGGCGACGCGGCGGCCGAAGACCTTGCGCTCGCGGACATAGTCGATCGCAAGGTTCAGCGCCGCGGTCGCAGTCGCCTGGGCGGTGACCGAGATGGAAAGCCGCTCCTGGGCCAGGTTGCTCGTCAGCATGGCAAAGGCGCCACCTTCCAGGCCCAGTACGTTCCTTGCCGGTACCCGGACGTTGTCGAAGAGCAGCTCCGCGGTGTCCGAGGACTTGAGGCCGAGCTTTTCGAGGTTGCGGCCCCGGACGAACCCGTCCATGCCGGACTCCACGACCAGCAGCGAGAGCCCGTCACGCCGGTTCTCCACGTCACGGGAGGTTCTGGCGACGACGATGACGAGGTCCGCGTTGATCCCGCCCGTGATGAACGTCTTGGCTCCGTTGAGGATGTAGTCGTCGCCGTCGCGCACGGCGGTGGTGGTGATGCCGGCCAGGTCCGATCCCGTACCGGGTTCGGTCATGGCGATGGACGCGATGAGGTCTCCGTCCGCGAAACCGGGGAACCACCGGGTCTTCTGCTCGTCGTTGGCGTATTCCAGGAAGTACGGCAGGACGGTGTTGAGGTGCACCTGCAGGCCGCCGAGTGATGCGGCGGCATAACCGATTTCCTCGAACACGATGACGTTGAACAGGAAGCTGTCCATGCCCGCACCGCCGAAGGCCTCTGGAACCTGGAGGCCGTTGATGCCGATCTCGGCGGTCTTCTTGAACAGCTCCCGGGGGACCATACCGGCGGCTTCCCACTCCGGCATGTGGGGTGCCACTTCCTTGGCCATGAACTGGCGGACCGTGGCGCGGAATGCGTCATGCTCTGAATCGAACAGGTGTCGTTCCATGTGTACTCCTCGAGGTCAGTGGACTGTGCACATCAGTGCTGCGGGACCGGGGTGGCCTTCGACTGGGTGGCATCGAACGTACGTACGATTCCAGTCTGTTCGAGTTCGTGGATGGCGGCTGGGCCGTAACCCAGCTCGGTGAGCACCTCAGCGGTGTGCTGGCCGAGGGCCGGAGCCCCGCTCCCGGGCAGTTCGGGAACGCTGCCGAGGTGCCACGGCGAGCCGAGTGTCGTCGATTCCTGGCCGGCCGCGTCGGTCACATTGATGAAGATTCCGGACGCCTCGACATCCGGGCTCGCCATGGCCTGTCCGTAGCTGTTGATCCGCCCCGCCACCACGCCGTTGCTCGCCAGGAGACCCATGGCCTTGTCCGTGGTCATCGCCGCGAACTCGGTGCGGAGTTCGGCCAGCATCGCGGGACGGTTGCGCACTCGTGCGCCATTGGTCGCGAAGCGCTCGTCCTCGGCCAGCTCCGGCCGCCCCAGCATCAGGCAGAGACGTGCGAAGTGGGCGTCCGAGTAGGCAGAGACAACCAGGGCACCATCACGGGTGGGCATGACATCGGCCGCCGGGGCGAGGGCCGGCTGGCCGTTTCCTGTACGGATCGGTTCCTTGCCGGTCAGCAGGTACGTGCCCCAGTTGGGAGCCTGCAGATGGACGGCCACCTCGAGGAGGGAGACCTCGACTTCGTCCCCCTGCCCCGTGCGGAGCCGCCTGACGTAGGCGCCGAGGACGGCCTGTGCACAGACGTAGGCGGTGGTCGAGTCGACGACTTGGAAGCCGACCTTCTGGGGTTCCCGGTCCGGTTCACCGGTCACCCACATGATGCCGCTTTCGGCCTGCGCCGCTATGTCCAGACCTGCTCGCAGTCTCGACGGGCCATGCAGACCGAATCCGCTGACAGTGGCGTAGATGATCTCCGGTCGCTCGGCGCGAACGGTCCGTGGTCCCAACCCGAAGGACTCCATCACACCGGGGCGAAGGTTCTGGATCACGATATCGGCGTCGGCGATCAACTCCCGGGCGATCCGCCGGCCGCGAGAATGCTTCAGGTCCAGTGCGACACCCCTCTTGTTCCGGCTGTAGGCGTTGAGCATGGCCTGGCCCGGAACACCGATCACCCGGGCTGCTTCGCCGTTGACGGGCTCGATCTTGATGACGTCGGCGCCCATGTCACCCAGAAGCTGGGCGGCGGCGGGTGCCGCGATGAACTGACCGAAGTCGATGACGCGGACACCTTCCAGCGGCTTGGTCATCGGACATCCTCCTGAACTCGGGCGTGCAGCTTGGCGAGGTCACGGTCCGGGTTCACCAGGAAGGTCGCGAGGAGACTGCCGATGGCGATGACCGCGCCGACGAGAGCGAATCCGTGGCTGTATCCGACGATCTTGTTCGCGGCGTTTCCGACGAAGTATCCGAGGACCAACGGCGAGATCACGCCGGCGATGCTCGATATCGCGACCAGGACGCCCATGACGGCGCCTCGCCTGCGGGGCTGCACCATGTCGGCAACTGCGGTGTTGGCAACCGCGTACGAGGCGGTGTTGAGTGAGAATGCCAGGGTGATCAGGATCATCTGCAGCACACCCCGGCCGACGAGGGTGAATCCGTACATGGCGATGCCGGATGCGATGACGAGGGCACCAGTCAGATAGCCGCGCGCAACCCGGCGGGAGGCACCCCTGGCAAGGAGGTGGGTGGACAGCGCGCCGGCGGAGATGGACCCGATCGCGGCCACTGCATACGGGATCATGACCAGGCGCCCGGTTGCCAGCGTGGAGTAGCCCAAACCGTCCGAGAGGTACAGCGGGAGCCAGGCGACCTTGAGGGTCGTCGACCAGTACCCGAAGAACATCAGCAGCGCGACGCCGATGACGGTCCCGCTCTTCAGGAGGGTGGCGAAGGGGGCGTCGGGGATCTTCACCTCCAGGGCCTGCGCAGCCGTCGACTCGGCAGGCAGGTCCTTGCCGAAGGTCAGCCAGAGGACCGCCCAGATCGCTCCGGCCACAGCAAGCACGCCGAAGGCGGCGTGCCACGACCACTTCACGATGACCCACGTCAGGATGGGTGCCATCAGAAGAGGACCGAGCGAAGCCCCGGCCGCGACGACCGCTGCCGGAAGTGCCCGCTTCTCGGCCGGGAAGCGGGAATGGGCGGCATGTGTGGCCAGCGCGTAGGCCGGCCCTTCGGCGAAACCGAGGACGAGGCGGCAGAGCATGAGCACGCCGAAACTGACCGTCCCGAGCAACGGCATCATCGTGCCGACCCAGACCAGCATGAGGATGCCCAGCAGCCAGCGCAGTCCGACCCTGGTGGAGAGCGCGCTGAGGAGGATGGCGCCGGCGAAGAACAGCCAGAAGAAGGAGCTTTGGATGACACCGAACTGCTGAGCCGTGATCCCCAGGTCCTTCAGGATGTCCTTGGCCGCGAAGCCGATGACGGCCTTGTCCGCGTAGTTGATCAACATGAAGATCGCCAGTAGGACGGTGATGAACCACGCACGGGTCCTCATGGCTGTGGCGACGGCGGGCGTCGTGTTCGGCAGCGTTTGGGTCATGGGTTTTCCTCGCGATAAGGGACAAGACGGGCGAGGCGTCAGATGTGGTGGGCCGACGCGATCGGGGCAGATCCGTAGGCCTGCCCACCTGACCAACAGGCGAAGACTGGGTTGCGAGTTCGCTCACATCATTGAACTCACGTGGAATGACCTCGTCTAAGACTGATATTCACTCGGATCGACTACGAATGCCTATCTGTTGCGGTGCGAGGTGTACGTGCTGTTCGCATACAGCCGGCCACGACGGTCCGCGCGTGAACCCGCACAAGGGACCATCCGTGGCGCACGTCGCCTCGGCGCATACCGCTTGGCGGGACGCGTGGCGTCCGGCCGCATGGAACCGCTGACTCGCACATGGTCCGCACTTGACCCGTGCACCTGGCATCTTCATCGGACTTACCGGAACCGGGGCGGCATGCGGTCAGGCGATGTGCCGGACGTCCGCGTCGGCCGCAGCAGGTCCGACGGCACCCGGTGTGCACAGTGAAGTCACCGCCGCCGTGCCCAATCGCCATGAACCCCATGCTCCGCTGCCTGCGGGGTTGTTCACCGGAATCGGCTACGGCAAGCTCATCGGAATGACCCAGCTCGTCGAACTTGGGACGTTGGAGATCCCGGTGGTACTCACCTGACCCGTGGGGTGTTCTCCGGGTGGTGCGCCGATGCGTCTTTCTGTGGCCCATTGAACTACGTGATCAGCAAGGGCTGTCTGGGCCACTATCAGCGTGTGAAGCCTCGCGCCTCCATGGCGCGGCCTGCCTCTGGACGAGCGGCGCGAGCGACCACCCTCCCCGCATGAGTGGGCTTGATCCGCTTTGACGGACATCGGAGATCAGGGGCTTCGGCCCCGGAAGGATGATGTCCATCATGGAGAGCATGGGGAAGAAGAAGCCG